>JALUTE010000081.1:0-1187 GCA_027058255.1 Methyloligella sp.
GCTGTCATCGTCCGCGCAAGCGCCGGCGCCCGTTTTCCCTCCCGTGACAGCGGCCGGCACGCCCTCGCGATCCGCCGCAGCTCCATGGCGCGCCCCGTCCCGCCCCTCGAACAGGGAGACCACCTGCGCGCCGCCATGCGATGCCTGCGCTCCCGTGCCGGACCCCGAGGCCGAAACCGCACCGGGCGCCGCGGCGTGCGGCTCGCCATCCGGCTCCTCGCTCGCGGCTGCGGCCGCCTGCTCCATCGCCTGACCGGCGGCGAGGGCATCGAGCCGCAGAAGAAGCGAGATCAGCGGAATCCCGCTGGCGAATCTGGCAGCCTTGAGCCATGCGTCGAACCCGGCGTGGCCCCTGTGCCGGTCGCGAAACTCCTCGAGGGTGATCATCCGCTCCCAATCGCAGATCGGCACGGTCAGCCTCCGCCCGCCGCTCGCCACGAAACGGCGCACGAGCTGGGCAGTCATGCTCTTGGAGTTGGGCGGGAAATCGCTCGCCCGCACGATGACGGCGCTGCGCCCCGCCGTCGCGCCCATCACCTTCTCGACCTGGCGCTTGAGCCCGCCGCCCTGGCTCGACTTGTTGCAGATGAACACCCGGTGGAGAAACACCTGCCCCGCCGGGTCGGTGACAGTCACATCGGCGGCGACGAGGCCATCGAGGTTCATCACCGGCTCGACCGTGAGGCCGAAAGCCCGGTCGTGCTCCTCATGGGCAAGATGCAGCGCGGCGATCAGAATGTTGAGGAGCTCGTCCTCGTCCGAGGGAATCTCCGCGGGATATTCGAGCGAGAACCGCTCCCAGAGGTCCTTCACCGCCATGACCGAGGCGCCCGAAGGCGCCGCGGGCGCACCGAAAGCCGCCCCGTCCTCGGTAGCAGTCGACACGCGCCCCTCGGGCGCTCCCTCCTCGCCGCGCGCAATGGCCCGCCAGCGGGCCTGCACATGCTCCAGCAGGCGCCGGGTCGAGAGCCCCGCCAGCTCCTCGAAAAAGGCCTCGCCGAAAAGGGCCATGACCTCCTCGAGCTCCGCCTTGCGGGCCGCACCCCCGAGCGCCACGGAAAGGCGCCGTTGCACGATGAGCTGCGCCTCGTCCCGGCTGCGCGCCTCGGCGAGCCGCACCGGTCCCGCCTTCTCGATGCGGTCGATGAAGGACTGGGGCAGATGCTCGCGCACCTGGCCGTAGAAAT
>JALUTE010000081.1:1197-1793 GCA_027058255.1 Methyloligella sp.
ATCTCACCCAGATCGCGCACCGCCCGGGTGAAGCGCTCCTCATAGTCGTCGAAAAAGCGCAGATCCTCCACCTGGTCGATGCAGAAGACGAGCGCCGCGCTGTCGACGATATACATGAGCCGGCCGAGGGACTCGATGATCTCGAAGGCGCGGCCGTCCCCCTCATTGGGATCGAGCGCCGCCACCGCCGCCTGGCTGAACTCGTTGAGGGGCCGACCGAACAGATATTGCCGCACGCGCCCGTCGATGCGCGGATCGTTGCGCTGGAGATAGAGCAGCGCCCGCACGGTGTTGATGTCGAGCTCCTGCTCGGCAAAGCGCGGCGCGATGAGAATCTCATCGGCAAGCTCGGTGACGAGCGCGGCCAGCTCCATGGGCTCCAGCGGCGCCTCCCGCAGCCGCTCCAGCGCCTCCGCCGGCAAAACGTCGGCATCCTCCACGAGACGACGCGAAAGGCGCATCAGCCCCGTCTCGCCCGGCTCCAGCGGGTCATAGGGCTTCTCCAGCGAGCTGATCAGCCGGGCGAGGAAATAATCCCCGTAATTGCCCACGTCGGGCGTCATCTGCGCATAGCCGAAATAGCCCCAATTGGCGCG
>JALUTE010000082.1 GCA_027058255.1 Methyloligella sp.
CCACACCCTTGAGCTGATCGGCGCCCGCGCTGCCGAGGAACGTCGAGTACACGAGGTCACCGGCAGGGCTGAGGCTCGGGTCGATCTTCAGCACGAAGCCATCCGACAACCCGTTGAACGTCGTGTCGTAGGCGCCCGGCGTGACCGGAAAGTCAGACGACCCCGTCCAACCGCCAATCACCACCGTGCCGCCTTCAAGAGCGACGTCGAAGACCCAATCCCGACCTGACCCGCCCAGGTATGTCGAGTACACGAGCTGCGCGGCCCCGACCTGGTCGAAGTCCAGAACGGTGACGAAGATGTTGCCGCCATTGGCACTCAACGACCCGATCGGGCCCCGTGTGGTCGGAAAACCGAGGCTGTGCAGGTTACCCACGACACTCACCCGAGTCCCCGGCCCCACGGCCACACCCCAGGGGCTTGCAAACGTGCCGAGGAACGTCGAATCGGTGACCTGCTGTCCAGCCGGAAGACGAGGATCCAACTTCGTGACATACGCAAGGCCCGCGACATAGGACCTGTTGTACGCGCCCGGTGTCGTCGGAAATGCCGGCGATGACGTGGTGCCCACCAAGGTCAATTGCCCCTTGGAGCCCGACGCCACATCGGTCGCGACGTCCGAGCCAGCTCCGCCCAAGTAGGTCGACCAGAGCAGTCCCGGATCGATGGTCAGCGGCACCTCCCGGGTCCATTCCGGCGCGCGGAAGCCGAACACCGACGGTCCGCGCACCTCGAACTCACAAACGATCTCCCGACGCCCCGCACCGTGCTCCTCCCACGTCCGGGGTGGAGGCTGACGCAGCTCACCCGCACCCGTATCGAGGAGAAGCGCGCCGTCCGGAGCCATGCGCAGGCCCTCGATGCCGGCGACGTGCACCTCGATGTCGCGGAGCCGCGCACCGGGGCGGAGCAGCAGGTCGTACTCGGGACGCCCTTGGGCAACGCGCATCTGCACGTCGATGCCCGGATAGATCTCGGGGTAGCGCACCCTCTCGTACGTCGGGACACCGCTGCGCCAGAGACTTCGGTCAGGACCGAGGAAGTAGTTGTGTACCGTGCGACGGCGCTGCACGCCCACGGGAGCCACGGCGCCTGCTTGCCCCGCGAAGGACATGCGCACCGCGGTACCACGACCCGCCGCGTCGATCGGCAACGCCAGCAGCCATCCCGACTGCTCGAGCAGCGCGGTCACCGCGCCGCACTGCACCACGAAACGCGCGGGGTGATCCCATTGGCCGAGGTTCGGGACGAAGCTGCACCTCGTGTCCACTTTGTCCACTGCCGTCGCGATGCCGCGATTCGAAAGGCTGAGAGCTCCCGCTCCCCGATCCCCGGACGAGGTTGGACTCATCAGCCAACACGCGAGCACGAGCAGCCCAGCCCAGGCAAGGCGGCCGAGCAGGCGACCACGGCGCACCGGGATCATGGAGTCGAGCGTAAGACCCGGCGGACGAGGTGTCGAACCCCGCGAGCGGGCCACTGCGTCTGTGCCGATGGTGTTGTGTGCCGGCATGTTCTCACCTCGTTCCTATGGGCTCCCTGGGCACGGCGGCGACGGGCTGCAACCCGGCGACACGCCGCAGTTGGCCTGGTCGTTCTGAATGACGTGCGCCCACCAGGCCACCATCTTGTCTCCAGTGGTGCTCTCGGCTTCGATGACGAGGCCACAACACGCGTCGGGCACCGGCGGGCGCGTCAGGGCTGCACGGTGATCGCCAGCGCGTTCGACGCGGAGATGCCCGTCACCGGGCACGGCGCCGGGGCCGCGGGACCTGCCCACGCAAACTG
>JALUTE010000083.1 GCA_027058255.1 Methyloligella sp.
CGAACAAGCGCCCTCCTCCAGTTGCGGAAAGGCGGAGATTGATTCGAGGCCCCGCCTGCAGGTGCCATGGGACGGGGAGCATGCCGACGCGCCTGCCACGCGCGGGTGCGGGTACGCCGCCCGAGAGGCTGGAGGTGTCGGCCGAGGTAACCTTCGACCGCGTCGAAGGCGGGTTCAAGGTGGTCTCCAGCGCCCTGGCGGTCCGGGGCAGGGTGCCGGGCGCCGATGCCGCGGGCGCGCCCGCTAGACCCCGCCCGAGCGGATGAGGCCGCGCTTCTCGAAGTACTGCTGGTGGTACTCCTCGGCGCGCCAGAAGGGACCCGCAGGCACGATCTCGGTCACGATCGGGCGGGCGAAGCGGCCGCTCCTCTCGAGCGCCGCCTTCGAGGCGCGCGCCGCCGCCTCCTGGGCGGCGTCGTGGGTGAAGATCACCGAGCGGTACTGGGTGCCGACGTCCGGGCCCTGGCGGTCGCGCTGGGTCGGGTCATGGCACTGCCAGAACACGTCGAGCAGCGTCTCGTAGCTCACCGCCTCCGGGTCGTAGGCGACCCGCACCACCTCGGCGTGGCCGGTGCGGCCGGTGCAGACGTCCTCGTAGCGGGGCGATTCCAGCGTCCCGCCCATGTAGCCGACCGCCGTCTCGCGCACCCCGGGCACGCGCCGGAAGGCGGCCTCCACCCCCCAGAAGCAGCCGGCACCGAAGGTTGCCTCGCGCATCGCTCCTCTCCCCTGCCCGGCGAAGCCGATCCGTCGCCGCGGGGATTATAGCAGCGCCCGCGATTTTCTCGCCGCCCCCGATGCTCTATGCTCGCCCGCGGCAACGACGACGGAGGACGCGGGATGCAGGCCTTCCCCGACGGTCCCGGCGCGCGCGCCGTGCGGGCCTTCCTCGAGGCGATGGAACGCCGTGACCTCGAGGCCGCCCGGCGGCTGCTCGCGCCCGGCTTCCGGATGACCTTCCCCGGCGGCGCCGAGTTCGAGACGCTGGAGGCGCTGCTCGACTGGGCGGCGCCCCGCTACCGCTGGGTGCGCAAGGCCTACGAGCGCTTCGACGAGATCGCCGCCGACGGCGGCGCCGTGGTCTACTGCTACGGCACCCTCTACGGCGCCTGGCCCGACGGGCGGCCCTTCTCGGGCATCCGGTTCATCGACCGGTTCGTGGTCGCCGACGGCCTCCTGCGCGAGCAGATGGTCTGGAACGACATGGCGGAGGTCCTGGCCGCGCGCGCCGCCGAGCGGGCGGGCGGGCGCCAATTGACCGGATGACATCGCCGGGCACTGTCCTTACACTCGATCGCGCCGCAATGATCAGAGTGACGTGATGCGGCTCCGGCAGGGATGGTGCGGCTCGCGGTCACGACAACAGGTGGTAGCCAAAGGGAGAGCAAGATGAGATTGACGACGTTCGCAGCGGCGGCCGCGACCGCCGCCATCATGGCCGCTGGCGGCGGCACCGCCGGCGCGGCGGAACGGCTGACGCTGGTGCACCCGTTCTCGAACGCGCTGATCTACACCAAGAGTTGCAAGCTGATGGTGGACAAGATCAACAAGGCCGGCGCCGGCGTGGTCGAGGTCGCCGTGCGCGGCGGACCGGAGGCCATCAAGACGATGCAGCAGGCGCCGGCGGTGCGCGACGGCGTGGTCGACATGAGCTGCGTCCCGGCCGCGTTCTACGCCGCGACCATTCCCGAGAACGAGGCGATCTCGACCTCCAACGCCTCGCCGGCGCACGTGCGCCAACGGCGGCACGGCGATCATCGACCAGCTTCACCAGAAGTACTACAA
>JALUTE010000084.1 GCA_027058255.1 Methyloligella sp.
GACCACGGTCATGGGCGCCCTGCTGAACTTCGTGCCGGCCCGCGTGCGATTGCGACCGGCGGACGGGCTCGATGCGATTCGTCGCGCTCTGGCCGCTCCCGAGCCGCGCTGCTGCTACATCTGTCATGAGATCGGCCGCGGGCCGTACTACGCGTACCTCTGGGGCTCGGCGTTGCGCGCCTACTTCGAGCTTCCCGCAGCCGGCCACATGGTCGCCACGAATTTGCACGCCGACACGTACCAGCAGGCTCGCGACCAGATCTGTGTGGATAATGGCGTCTCGCCCGAGGCGCTGCGTCGCATAGGCCTCATGTTATTCCTCGACGTCCGGCGCACGGGCGGCCGCATCGAGCGCACGATCTCTGCGATCTGGGAGAGCGACGGCGTCGACGACCACCATCGGGTGTTCCCGGCCGAGGGCCGCGCGGAGGCGCCGATCCGCTCGAAGCTCGTCTCGGCCGAGGCGATTGCCGAAGCGACGCGCAGGCTTGACGCGCTCGTGGCCGCCGGGGCGCGCACGATCGAAGAGGTGCGCGCCGCGATCTGCGCTTGGCAAAGGGGCTGCGAATAGGACCGCCGGCGCTTTCAACCGCTGCGAGGATCATTCCGTAGGGTCCGCTGTGCGGACCGATCGAGCGAATAGGACCGCCGGCGCTTTCAACCGCTGCGAGGCTGAGGTAAGCTAAGAGGCTGTCACAGAACGTCCGTCGGTCTTGGGGCCCAAGCTGCGACGGTGGCGGTAGCCCATGGAGACGCCGGCACAAGGCCGCCAGCGACCGGTTCGTGACAGGCTCTAAAGAAACGATCGTGAGCCACGTTTGCATGGGAGGTCGGATCATGACACAGCGAATCAGTCGTCGCGAAGCACTCGGGCGCGCAGCGGTGGCCGGCGTGGGCTTCTGGGTTTCGGCCGGCAGCAGCGCCGGGGCTGAGAGCAAATCGCCGAACGAGAAACTCCGTATTGCCGGCATCGGCGTCGGTGGTCGCGGGGCCGCCGATGTGAACGGCGTGGCCGGTGAGGACATCGTCGCGCTGTGCGATGTGGACGAGCGGCGCGCCGGAAAAACCTTTGAGCGGTATCCTCGCGCGAAGCGGTATCGCGATTTCCGCAAGATGCTGGACGAGTTGGAGAACCAGATCGATGCCGTGGTGATCGGCACGCCCGACCACACCCATGCGCCGGCCGCGGCCATGGCGATGCGCATGGGCAAGCACTGTTACTGCGAGAAGCCGCTGACCCATTCGGTCCACGAGGCGCGCGTGGTGACCCGGCTCGCCGAGGAGAACCAGCTGGCCACCCAGCTGGGCACCCAGATCCATGCGCAGGACAACTACCGGCGCGTGGTCGAGCTGGTCCAATCCGGCGCGATCGGCCAGGTCCGCCAGGTCGAGGTGTGGTTTCCCGGCGGGTACGGGGGCATGGATCGCCCCAAGGACACGCCGCCGGTGCCGCCGGGGCTGGACTGGGACCTGTGGCTGGGCCCGGCGCCATATCGGCCTTATCATCCGGCCTACGTGCCGGGCAAGTGGCGCGCCTGGTGGGACTTCGGCAGTGGTACGCTGGGGGATTTCGGGTGCCATTACATGGACTTGCCGTTCTGGGCGTTGAAGCTGCGCTATCCGACGAGCGTCGAGGCCGAGGGGCCCACACCCCATCCGGAGACCACGCCGCGCTGGCTCACGGTGCGCTACGAGTTTCCGGCGCGCGGGGACCTGCCGCCGGTGAAGCTGACCTGGCGCAACGGTTCGGAGAATCTGCCGCCGATCGTCAAAGAGCGCAACGT
>JALUTE010000085.1 GCA_027058255.1 Methyloligella sp.
CGTTTCCGGGACGACTTCGAGGACGCGCGCGGCTTCGGCTGGCATCTCGACGCCCCGCCCCGGTTCGACTGGAGCACGCTTCTCGCCAACAAGGACCGGGAGATCGACCGCTTGAACGGGCTCTATGTTCGCGGGCTGGAGCGGGCGGGGGTGCGCATCTTCAACAGCCGCGCCGAGCTTGCCGGCCCGCACGCGGTGCGCCTCGTCGCCCGGGGCGAGACGGTGACCGCGAAGACCATTCTCATCGCCACCGGGGCGCGCCCCTTCGTGCCGGACATTCCAGGGGCGGATCTCGCGATCACCTCCAACGAGGCGTTCCACCTGCCCGCGCTGCCCGCCTCGGTGGTGATTGTCGGCGGCGGCTATATCGCCCTCGAGTTCGCGACCATCTTCAACGGCCTCGGTGTCGATGTGACCGTGCTCTATCGCGGCCCGCAGATCCTGCGCGGCTTCGACGACGACATGCGCGACGGGCTGGCCGACGCGCTGCGCAAGCGCGGGATCGACATTCGCGTCGAGGCGAACCCGGCGGCGATCCGCGAGGCTGCGGGCGGGCGGCGCGAGGTGGTGCTGGAGTCGGGCGACACGCTCACGACCGACACGGTCATGTTCGCCACCGGCCGTGTGCCGAACACCGTGGGGCTCGGGCTGCAGAAGCTGGGCGTCGCGCTGGGCTGGAATGGCTATATCGTCGTCGATGAGTACTCGCGATCCTCGGTGCCGAGCCTCTATGCGGTGGGCGACGTCACGCACCGGATCAACCTCACGCCCGTGGCCATTCACGAGGGCCAGGCCTTTGCCGAGACCGTGTTCAACGACAATCCGACCCCGGTGGACCACAGCCTCGTGCCGAGCGCGGTCTTCTCCGAGCCGGAGGTGGGCACGGTCGGGCTCACGGAGGCCGAGGCCCGGGAGCGCTGCCGGGTGGTGGATATCTACAAGTCCACGTTCCGGCCCATGAAGCACACGCTTTCGGGCCGCGACGAGACGATGATCATGAAGCTCGTCGTCGATGGGGAGTCGGATCTCGTGGTGGGCTGTCACATTCTCGGGCCCGATGCTGGCGAGATCGCACAGATGGCTGCGATTCCCATGCGCATGGGCGCACGCAAGGCGGATTTCGACGCCACCATGGCGCTTCATCCCTCGGCGGCGGAGGAGCTCGTCACCATGCGGGAGAAATGGACTCCGCCCGCGGCCCGCGCCGCCGAGTGATGTGGCTGTGGGGGCCAACGCACCTGGTGTTCTCGGCACCACCGCAGGGTGATCTTTCGCTCCGCACCCGTCACGCCCGCACGTCGCCGAACGCACGCGCTCTGGGATCCCCCCACCCTGTCCCTTGCATGTTCGGGATGGGCCGAATCGGGCAAGGGTTCGGCCGGGATGGTTGGGTTGGCCAACCCAACCATCCCGGGCGGCAAGGACCGTAAGTCCCTTGGGATATGAGCCCCGTTGGGGAGCCTGGTCAGCCGCCCCTTCGCGCGTGGCCTGAACAGATGAGTGGGAGCAAGGTCCCGAATGCAAGGCAAGGATGCACGAAGTGCCGAAACGGCAGTCTACATCGGTTGCGACGTCAGTAAAGACTGGCTCGACATCCATGCACACCCGATCGGCAAAACCTGGCGCGTGCGCAATGACAAGGAGGGCATCAAGGCCCTCAAACGCGCCCTTGGCCAAATGGACGTCACCATGATCGTCCTCGAGGCGACCGGACGCTGGCACCGCCACGTCTGGCGCTCGCTCTGGGCGAGCGGGCTGCCCGTCGCCGTCATCGACCCCTAT
>JALUTE010000086.1 GCA_027058255.1 Methyloligella sp.
GAGTCCTGCGGGCCCACTCTACGCACGCGCTCCAGCCGTGGTGCTTTCCGGGACGTGGTAAAGGGGGTGCGCGTGCGTAGAGTGGGCCCGCAGGACTCTGTCGGGAGAGGCTGGCGGATCGACGGGCGAGCGTGGAGCGAGCGATGGACGAGGGGGTGGAAGAGGCAAGGCGGGCCGGCACGACGGGCGGCGTGCGCGTCCTCGGCTGGGCGGCGCCGATGGCGCTCTCGGTGGCCGCCGCCACGGCCGGCATCGCACCGCGGCTCGCCCCCGGCACGGTCCTGGTCTTCACGCTCCTTCTCGCGGCGCTTGCCTGGCGCGAGGGAGGGCTCGGGGCCGCCTTGCGCAGCGTCCCCCTCCGGCGCGCCGCCGCGCCGCTCGCCTTGACCGGGCTCGTTCTCGCGAGCGGCGCATGGACGTTCGCGCCGAGGCTCGCCCTTGCCAAGGCCGGACTCCTGCTGGCGGTCACCCTCGCCTCCCTCGCCGTGGCGCCCATTGCAGCCGGGCTCTCTCCCCTCGTCCTCAGGCGCCATGCCCGCGGCCTCGCCCTCGGCCTTGGCGTCGGCCTCGCCTTCGCACTCACGGAGATCGGCACGGGGCTCGGCCTCACGCGGCTTGCCGTCAACATGGCGCCGGTTCTTCTCTCCGATCGCCTGAAGGGCATGGTGGGAACGGCGGGCGACATCCAGGCCATGGCGCCTTTCCTCATGAACCGCAATGTGGTCGCCCTGCTCCTCCTCTTCTGGCCGGCGCTGCTGATCGCGCGTGTCTGGCCCGTCCGGTCCGTGGGCCGGATCGGGACGGCTCTTCTCGCAATCGCCATGGCCGGGGCCGTTCTCCTGTCCGACAGCGAGACGGCCAAGGCGGCCCTCGTCGCGAGCGCGATCGTCTTCGCCCTGGCATGCACGGCGCCGAAGGCGGCACTGCGCCTCGTCGGCGCCCTCTGGTGCTCTGGCGTCCTCCTTGCCGTGCCGGTCGCCATGGTGCCGTCGAGCCTCGGCATGGGCGCCTGGCAGGGCCTGCCCGAGAGCGCCCGGGACCGGGTCGGCATCTGGCGCTTTACCGCAAGCCATGTTCCCGACCGACCGCTCCTCGGCCATGGTGTGCGCGGCGCAAGGGCGCTCGCGGCAGGACTGAGAGCGGGCCAGCCGGCACCGTCGCATCGCGCCGTGATGTTCACCGAGCGGCCCGGCCGGCACGCCCACAATGGCTATCTGCAGATCTGGCTCGACCTCGGCGCCGCCGGGGCGGGCCTCTTCATGGGTCTCGGCCTCGCACTCCTGTGCGCCCTGGCCCGCCTTCCCGGGCCAGCCCTTGCACACGCCCTTGCAACCTTCGCCGCCGGCGCTCTGGTCCTCGCCTTCGGCTGGGGGCTCTGGCAGAGCTGGCTGATCGCGAGCCTTGCGCTCGCCGTTGCGGCCATGGTCCTCGCCGTTGCATTCATGCCACAGAACAAATACTGATTCACATCTTTTAGGACTTGCCTGTCCAGTTGCGCTTGACCTGCACCCCCGGCGACTGTCAGACCCTTATGACAGGAACACTTGCTGAAAACTGGGACGCCGGGTGAGTCTGCTCAATTCGTTTGGTCTTTTCATTGCGTTTGCAGCCATAGCCTCTGCAGCGCTCTCTCTTGTTCTGACCAAAGTCATGCTCGCGATTGCGCGGTGGCGGCGTTGGGGCGCGCTGCCGAGCGAGCGCAGTTGCCATGAGGGGCTCCTGTTCGTTGGTGGTGGCTGGGCCGTTCTGGCGGCGGCGGGCGCGGTCTGGGCTGGCCTGG
>JALUTE010000087.1 GCA_027058255.1 Methyloligella sp.
AATGAGCGCGGAGAGATAGAGCTCGCGGGCGATCTCGGTGCCGGCCTCCACATAGACGCGGTTGACCACCTTGCCCGCCTCGCCCGTCTGGTGCGTCACCAGCGTCTTGCCCAGCATCTGCTCGGCGTGCTTGCGCACCTCATCCACCGAGCGTGCCAGCCGCACGCCGCCGCCCTCGCCCGCCTCGGGCTCCTTGAAGCGCCCCTTGCCCCGGCCGCCCGCGTGAATCTGCGCCTTGACCACCCAGAGCGTGCCGCCAATGGCCCGCGCCGCCGCCTCCGCCTCGTCCGGCGTGAACGCCACCTGGCCCGCAGCCACCGGCGCGCCGAACGCGCGCAGAATGCTCTTGGCCTGATATTCGTGAATGTTCATGTGCGCTTCCTCTTTTAGCCGGGGCGGCACCACCCCTGCGGGTCGGGGTTTTCAACCCCGACCCGACTGTTCACGCCAGGGGCTCCGTCCTGGCTTCGTGTCGGGGTTGACGCCGAGCGGCCGCATCGGCTCGTCCTGATCCTCCGGGCGTCAGGCCCGCCCGCCGCGCGCCGCAAGGTCCGGCATGATCCCTGCGGTCGGGGTTGGAAACCCCGACCGGCGATGGTGCTCTCAGAAAGCATAGATGGCATCCCGCTCGGCCGGAGCGCGCAGGGGCGGCTTCAGAGCAGCGCGGTCGATGACGTCGACTGGTTCCTCGAACAGGCCGGCAATGGCCCGTTTGAGCCCCGCATAGGCGAAAAGATCAAGCTGCGCCCCCTCCTCGATCTCGATCAGAATATCGATGTCGCTGTCGGGTCCCGCCGTCCCTCGCGCAACGGAGCCGAAGACCGCACTGTGTCGCACGCCGCGCGCGCGCAGGTCGCGCTCATGGTTGCGCAAAATGGCAATGACGTCTCGTGCATCCATGATCCGTATCATCCAATCCGACCCTTGCGGGTCGGGATTGAAAACCCGACCGGCTCAGAGCGCCGGCGCAGTCGCCAAAGCATTCAGCCGACCAACTTGTCATAGTCGGCATGGGAGCCGATCCAGAACCACAGCAGACCATCCTCCACCTCCACGGCCAAGGCGCGATGACGCCGCCCGACCCGCGCCGACCAGTAACAGGGTCCGACCTTCTTGAAATGGAGGGAAGGGTGCTCGGGGTTCTCCTTCAGTAGCGCAAAGCTCCTGTTGGCCAGCTCCTGAACCTCGGTTGGCAGGTTCTCATAGGCCCGCCAGAAGGATGGCGCCGCACGATGGCTCATAGAGGCGTGCTGCGACCGGCCTTGTGGTCCTCGAGCGCCTTCTCGGCCAGGGTATCGAGCTTGCCCGCCCTGGCATCGCGTGCGATCTGCTCGTCCCACAAGCGCGCATCGAATGCCTCGAACCAGTCGCGAAACCGGGCCATCTCCTCCGGTGACAGCGCCGCCACCGCCCTCTCAATGTCCTCGAGTTTACTCATGAAATGCTCCAGCCGCGGGGATGTGATGGTGCACGCATCCTATCGCCCCCCGCCAAGGGGCGCAAACAGGAGCGAGAGGTCGTCGATTGGTCCCGCCATGGTCGCTGCTTCCGCTTCCGGCCTTCCCCTCAAGCGCCGATCTGGGGGGCGATGCGCTGGCAGGCCTCGACGAGGCTCTTCACCGCCTCGACCGAGCGCATGAAGGCGGAACGCTCCCGCATGTTGAGGTCGATCTCGACAATGCGCTCCACGCCGCCCGCCCCGATCACCACCGGAACGCCCACATAGAGCCCCTTGACGCCGAACTCGCCGTCGAGATAGGCGGCGCAGGGCAGCACGCGCTTCTTGTCCTTGAGATAGGACTCCGCCATGGTGATGGCGGAGGAGGCGGGGGCGTAATAGGCGGAGCCCGATTTCAGAAGGCCGACGATCTCGGCGCCGCCATTGCGCGTGCGCTCGACAATCTCCTCCAGCCGTTTCTCCGAGATCCAGCGCATCTTGACGAGATCGGGCAGCGGAATGCCGGCCACCGTCGTGTAGCGCACGAGCGGCACCATGGTGTCCCCATGGCCGCCGAGCACGAAGGCGGTGACGTCCTCGACCGAGACCTGGAACTCCTGGGCGAGAAAGGTGCGAAACCGCGCCGAATCGAGCACGCCCGCCATGCCCACCACCTTGGCCCGCGGCAGGCCCGAGGCCCTTTGCAACGCCCAGACCATGGCATCGAGCGGATTGGTGATGCAGATGACGAAGGCGTCGGGCGCGTATTTCTTGATGCCCGCGCCCACCTGCTCCATGACCTTGAGATTGGTCTCCAGGAGGTCGTCGCGGCTCATGCCGGGCTTGCGCGCGATGCCGGCGGTCACGATGACCACATCCGCCCCTTCGATATCGGCGTAGCTGCCGGTGCCCTTCAGATGGGCGTCAAACCCTTCGATGGGGCCGGCCTGGGAGATATCCAGCGCCTTGCCGTCCGGCAGCCCCTCCACCACGTCGAACAGGACGACATCCCCCATCTCCTTGAGCCCCACGAGATGGGCGAGGGTGCCGCCGATCATGCCGGCGCCGATAAGGGCGATCTTGTTGCGCGCCATGGCTCGCATGCCTCCTTGAACCCGCGGACCATGCCTTTGGGTGGCGCATGGGAGCCGCGTCCTCGTGTCGCCAATCTCGTTAGCCCGGACGGCGGAGAGGCGCAAGCACGGGCCGTAGCACATGAACGAAAGTCGAGAGCAGGATGGGAGGCAGCCACCGGGCCGGCGTGGGCCGGGCGGAGGGAAAGGCGAAAAGGCCGACAGCCAGTTTCACACCGGCTGCCGGCTTGTCTCCTGTTCGGGCCTGCTGTTGATGCCGCGCGCCCGCGTCAGTAGCGTGCGTGATTGCGGTGCGTGAAGCGGTCGTGCCGCCACGGCCGCCATGGCCGCCAGCCACGGTTCAGCAACCGGGCCTTGAGAATGACGCCCCTGCACCGGTCGATCTTGAGCCTGTAGAGAAGGCCGTTCGGCCGGCGGGCATTCACCTTCACCGCCCAGCGCCGGATGACGAGATTGTGGAAATCACGCCAGCCCTGGCGGCGCAGCTTGCGGCGGATCTTCCAGCGCGGCAGGCAGGCTCGATAGGGGTAGGCATAGCCGGGACCAAAGCCATGGCGCCGCCCCGCGTGCCGCGGCCGGACGGGTGGCGGGGGAGGATCGTAATAGCCGGCCCCGCGGCCATGGAGGTCGCGCTCATAGAGATCGGCGACGGGCACCGCCTTGCGGCTCGGGGTGGGCGGGACGATGATGGTCTCCTCGGAAGGGTCGCGCCAGGCGCCGAAATAGACCGAGCCGTTCGGCCCTGAAACGGCGATTCCGATCTCGTCGGCGCTGGCCGCATTCGCACCGCCCAGGGTCGCGAATGCCAGCGCGCCGGCGGCAAACAGATGTCTGATCATGGGTCCGTCCTCCATGCCGGTTTTCGATGCACGGGCGGGATGTCGTGCACCGGTTCGATATCCCGCTGGCGCCATGATGCACCACCGTGCCTGAACATGACCGGACCCATCCATTCATGCCCCGTTCAGGCTTCGGCTCCCAGCCTGTCGGGTTGGAGTCCGGCGCGCCTGCACCCGTCGGCGGACCCACTTCTCCAGCCCGATAACGGTGTAGATGACGAGGCCCCAGCCGACGATGGCGAGCCAGTCGTTCGCTCCGATGGGCGCAGTGTGGAAGAGCACCTGCATGACCGGCCAGTAGGTTATCAGGAGCTGAAGCATCATCATCAATGCGATGCCGCCCAGAACCCAGCGGTTGGAGAAGACGCCGACCGTGAGCATGGACCGGCTGAGCGAGCGGCAGTTGAGCAGGTAGAACGCCTGGCCCGTGACGAACACGTTGAGGGCGACGGTCCGCGCCTCCTCGACGGAGGCACCGCGCGCCATGGTCGCCTCGAACAGGCCGAATGCGCCGGCGAGCAGAAGCACCCCGACCGAGAAGATGCGGAAGATCAGCGCGCCGGAGAGAAGCGGCGCTTTCGGCGCCCGCGGCGGGCGTGTCATGATGCCCGGCTCCTTGGGCTCGAAGGCGAGCATCAGGCCCAGAAGAACGGCCGTCGTCATGTTGATCCAGAGAATCTGCACGGGCAGGATCGGCAGGGTTGCCCCGGCGAGCACGGCGACCATGATCACGAGCCCCTCGCCGATATTGGTCGGCAGCGTCCAGGTGATAAACTTGACCAGATTGTCGAACACGCCGCGCCCCTCCTCGACCGCGGCGACGATGGTGGCGAAATTGTCGTCCGTCAGCACCATGTCCGCGGCTTCCTTGGTCACGTCCGTTCCCGCGCGCCCCATGGCGATGCCGATATCGGCGCGCCGGAGCGCGGGAGCATCGTTCACGCCGTCGCCCGTCATGGCCACGATTTCGCCGCCCGCCTGCAGCGCTTCGACAAGACGCAGTTTCTGCTCCGGCACGATCCGGGCAAAGACGGCGCTTCGCGCAACCAGGTCCGCCACCTCTGGGGCGGAACGCGCGGCCAGCTCCGGTCCTGTGACGATATCCGGCGGCCCCGAGCCCTCCGCCTCTGCATCGCCCCTCAAGCCCAGCGCCCGCGCGACGGCGGCCGCCGTGCCCGCATGGTCGCCCGTGATCATCTTGACCTCGATGCCGGCGCTCTTGCAGGCCCGCACGGCCTCCCTGGCCTCCTCGCGTGGCGGGTCGATCATGCCCGTGAGCCCGAGGAAGACGAGCCCGCGCGCCACATCGTCAGGGGTGATCGCAGGCTTGATGCCGGGAAAGTCCGCCCGGGCGAAGGCGAGCACGCGCAGGCCCTGGGCCGCGAAGGTTTCGGCCTCGGCGAGGATGCGCGCCTTCGCGATCGGGACGGGCCGGCCGGCGCTGTCCAGCATGGCCGTGCAGTGCGGCAGGAGCGCTTCGAGCGAGCCCTTGATATAGGCCCGGCTCGCGGGTCCGGCGCCGGGCTCTTCGCGCTGCGCGCCCTCGCACGGGCCGCCGGCGAGGGCGTGCAGGCTGGCCATGTATTGCAGCTCCGACTCGAAGGGAATGGTGTCGAGGCGCGGATGTGCGCTCTCGATCACCCGCAGGTCGAGACCGGCCTTTCGGGCGGCGACGATCAGTGCGCCTTCGGTCGGGTCTCCCTCGATCCGCCAGGTTCCGTTCGCGCAAACGAGCTCCGCCTCGTTGCACAGAAGCCCGGCCGTGAGGAGCTCGCGCAAGGCGGGAAAGGCGCTTGCCTCCACCGCCCGGTCGCCCAGCAGAAGGCGCCCTTCGGGGCGATAGCCGACTCCGGTGAGGGAGAAGTGCGCGCCACCGGCCCACAACGCCTGCACCGTCATCTCGTTGCGGGTCAGCGTCCCGGTCTTGTCCGAGCAGATCACCGTTGTGGAGCCCAGCGTTTCGACCGCCGGGAGCTTGCGGATGATGGCGCCGCGTCGCGCCATGCGGGCGACGCCGATGGCGAGTGTGATGGTCACGGCCGCGGGGAGCCCTTCCGGGATGGCCCCGACGGCGAGTGCGACGGAAGCGATGAACATGCTCTGCCAGCTTGCCCCCTGCGCGAGGCCGGCAATGAATGTCACGCCTGCCATGGCGAGGATGATGTAGAGAAGAAGCTGGCTGAAGCGGGCGATCTTGGCGGTGAGCGGGGTATCCAGCGCCTCGGTGGCGGAAAGAAGCTCCGAGATGCGCCCCACCTGCGTCGCATGTCCCGTCGCGGTGACAATGCCCCGGCCCGCCCCGCGCGTGACCAGTGTCGTCGCCCAGGCCATGTTGGCCCGTTCGGCAAGTTCGGTCTCCGGTGCAAGCGCGTCGGTGCTCTTGGGCACCGGGACCGACTCGCCCGTGAGAATGGCCTCGTCCACCTGCAATTCGCGCGTGTGAAGGAGGCGCATATCCGCCGGCACCTTGTCCCCGGCGGCGAGAAGAACGATGTCGCCGGGCACCAGCTCCTCTGCGCCGATGAGCCGCCGCTCGCCCCCGCGCACGACCCGTGCCGTCGGAGCGGCCATGTCCGAGAGCGCCTCGATCGCCTTGAGGGCGCGGTCCTCCTGCACGAAACCGATCACCGCATTGACCAGCACGACGCCCAGAATGACG
>JALUTE010000088.1 GCA_027058255.1 Methyloligella sp.
GAAGACGGCCGGCACGCATGACGGCCGCGCCCGACGCCTTCGATCTCGATCCAAAGCGACCATGACCCGACAGAGCAACACGCCCGAGCGCGGGCCGCGCGGCTATTTCGCCATTGGCGTCGAGCGCATCTCCAAGCAGCTCAATCTCGGCAATCTGGTGCGCTCGGCGCACGGATTCGGGGCGAGCTTCGTGTTCACGGTGGGCGCCGACTATCGCGCCATCGAGGCCAAGTCCGACACCTCCAAGGCCCATGCGCATCTGCCCATCTATCACTGGGCCGAGGTGTCCGAGATGCGCCTTCCGGAGGGCTGCGAGCTCGTCGGCATCGAGCTGCTGGACGAGGCGCATGCCCTGCCTTCCTTCCGCCACCCGCTGCGGGCCGCCTATGTGCTGGGGCCCGAGCGCGGCTCCTTGTCCGAGGAGATGCTCGCCCGCTGCCGGCACGTGGTGAAAATCCCCACATCCTTCTGCATCAATGTCGCCATGGCCGGCGCCATCGTCATGTATGACCGCCTGCTCAGCCTCGGCCGGCACGCGCCGCGCCCGGTGCGCCCTGGCGGCCCCGTGGCGCCGCTGCCGCCTCATGCCCATGGCGCGCCGCGCTTTCGCGCCCCCCTTGTTCCGGGCAAAGGGGGCTGATAAGGAGGGCGCATGCTGAAGATCATCGGACATGCCCTACTCGCCGGACTGCTGATGGCGGCCATGGCCGCGCCCGCGAGCGCGGAGGCCGCCAAGTTCCTCAAGCGCGTGAAGGACTGGTCCGCCTATATGGCGGAAGGGCCGAACGGTCCGGTATGCTTCGCCATCGCCCGACCCGTCGACACCGAGCCCAAGAATGTCAAGCGCGGGCCCATATATTTCTATGTCACGACCTGGCCCAAACGCCGGATCGCCGAGCAGATCAGTGTCAAGATCGGCTATCCCTTCAAGCCCGACAGCGTGCCGCGGCTCACCATCGGGGCTCAGGTGTTCAATCTCTTCCCCAAGGGCGAGCGGGCCTTCATCGAGCGCGCCGAGGACGGGCCGAAAGTGGTCGCGGCCATGCGCCGGGGCGCCAAGATGGTGGTCACGGGCATCTCCAAGCGCGGCACGCTGACAACGGATGTCTATTCGCTTGCCGGCGTGACGGCAGCGCTGAAACAGGTGCGCCAAGCCTGCGCCGCCGCCCGGCCCTGAGCAGCGCAGCGGTCCGGCACTGCGCCACGCCCGGTCCGGTCCGAGCCGAGACGGGAGCCGGGCCGAGAGCATGAACATGATGGAACAGCCATGACCGTCGAGGCGCTTTCAGCCAGCACCGGCACGAAAGCCGAGCACGGGCGGACGACGCCGACGCCCGGCATGGATGCCGCCGCGAGCCTCATCGGCCTCGACCGACGGGCCCTTGGCGCGCGCCTCCTGCGCCTCGGCGTGCCCGAGCGCCAGATCCGCATGCGGGTGGCGCAGCTCTGGCGCTGGATCTATGTGCGCGGCGCGCGCGATTTCGATGTCATGACCGATGTCTCCAAGGCGCTGCGCGAGGCGCTTGCGGCCCATCACAGCCTGGCGCGGCCCGAGATCGTCTCGGAGCAGGTGAGCCGGGACGGGACACGCAAATGGCTGCTGCGCCTGGCCGGGCGCGGCGTCGAGGCAAGCCCGCCCGAGGTGGAGGCGGTCTATATCCCCGAGCCCGACCGGGGCACGCTCTGCATCTCCTCCCAGGTGGGCTGCACCCTCAATTGCCGCTTCTGCCACACCGGAACCCAGCCGCTGGTGCGCAATCTCACCGCCGGCGAGATC
>JALUTE010000089.1 GCA_027058255.1 Methyloligella sp.
CGCCCGGCCCGAGCGCCGAGAGCCGGCGCTTGTGGGTGATCTCGGACAGCGGATTGGTCTGGTCCATGAACTGGGAGAGCTGGGACGAGCCGAAGAACTCCCGCACCGCCGCCGCCGCCGGCTTGGCATTGATGAGATCCTGCGGCATGACCGTGTCGATATCGACCGAGCTCATGCGCTCCTTGATCGCCCGCTCCATGCGCAGCAGGCCGATGCGGTACTGGTTCTCCATGAGCTCGCCCACCGAGCGCACGCGCCGGTTGCCGAGATGGTCGATATCGTCGATCTCGCCCTTGCCGTCGCGCAGGTCCACCAGGGTCTTGATGACCGCGAGAATGTCCTCCTTGCGCAGGGTGCGCACGGTATCCGGGCACTCCAGATCGAGGCGCATGTTCATCTTCACGCGCCCGACCGCCGAAAGGTCATAGCGCTCGGGATCGAAAAAGAGGCCCTGGAACAGCTTCTCCGCGGCCTCGGGCATGGGCGGCTCGCCCGGGCGCATCACCCGGTAGATCTCGATCAGGGCCTCGTCGCGATTGGAGCTCTTGTCCGCGGCAAGGGTGTTGCGGATGAAGGCCCCGGTCGTCACATGGTCGATGTCGAGGATGGGGAAGCTCTTGACCTTCGCCTCGCGGAGCTTGTCCAGGAGCTCTTGCGAGATCTCCTCGCCGGCCTCGCCATGGATGATGCCGGTCTTCATGTCGACGATGTCCTCGCCGAGATAGCGCCCGATCAGCTCCTCGTCCTGGATCAGCAGCTCCTTGAGCCCGGCCTCCGCCAGCTTCTTGGCCTTGCGGGCGGTGATCTTCTCGCCGGCCTTGGCCACCACCTTGCCGGTCTTGGCATTGACGAGGTCGGCCGTCGGCTTGACCCCGCGCATGCGCTCGGGGCGGAAGGGCACCTTCCACCCCTCCTTGGCCGCCTTGACGGTGATCTTGTCATAGAAGGTGTCGAGAATCTCCTCGTCATCGAGACCGAGGGCGTAGAGCAGGGTGGTGACGGGCAGCTTGCGCCGGCGGTCGATGCGCACATGCACGATGTCCTTGGCGTCGAACTCGATGTCGAGCCAGGAGCCCCGGTAGGGAATGATCCGCGCGGCGAACAGCAGCTTGCCGCTGGCATGGGTGCGGCCGCGATCATGGTCGAAGAAGACACCCGGCGAGCGGTGCATCTGGCTGACGATGACACGCTCGGTGCCATTGATGACGAAGGTGCCATTGGGCGTCATGAACGGGATCTCGCCCATGAACACCTCTTGCTCCTTCATGTCCTTGACGGACTTGGCGCCGGTCTCCTCATTGATATCGAAGACGATGAGGCGCAGCCGGACCTTCAGCGGCGCGGCATAGGTCATGTCGCGCTGCTGGCACTCCTCCACGTCGTACTTCGGCGGCTCGAAGTGATAGGACACGAATTCCAGCGTCGCCCGCCCCGAGAAGTCGGAAATCGGGAACACCGATGTGAAGACGGCCTGCAGCCCCTGATTGGGGCGGCCGCCCTTGGGCTCCTCGACCATCAGGAACTCGTCATAGGAGGCCTTCTGAACCTCGATGAGGTTCGGCATCTCCGTCACCTCGGCAATCCTGCCGAATCTCTTTCTCACGCGCTTGCGGCCGATAAAGGTCTCCGCCATCTCAGCTCCTCATCTCGCTCGACCCGGGCGCTCCCCTGGGCTGCAAGGGCGCGCCGCCGCTCGGAAAACGGCTCGCCCGAGGGCCTTCCGCCCGCTCATCGCGGCCTGAAGACACTCGGGAGACGTTTCTCCCGAGTGTCTTC
>JALUTE010000090.1 GCA_027058255.1 Methyloligella sp.
CGGTCACGGAATCCGCCTCGCACTTCCCTTCCCATATCGTCCACCTGGCCAGGCCTGCATTCGATCTTGAGCTCTCCGAGCCGAGCCGTGCGCCCGACTCGTCGAGCATGGCGGATTCGATCCTATGGGTGAGTCGCGAAATGCGTCAACCGCCGGAAGTCGTCGCCTGAACTTTCCCCTCTTCGCGTTCCGTCGCCTCGGCCCGGCCCCCCGCGACGGCGCTGGGGGCCGACGGCCAGACGCACGCGGGCTCCTACGACCTCGCCTACTTGGGCTGCCTGCCCGGCTTCGTCATCATGGCGGCGGCGGACGAGGCGGAGCTGGTGCACATGGTGGCGACCGCGGTGGCCATCGACGACCGGCCGTGCGCCTTCCGCTACCCGCGCGGCGAGGGGACCGGAATCGCCCTGCCGGAGCGGGGCGAGCCCCTGGAGATCGGGCGCGGCCGGGTGGTGCGCGAGGGCACGGCGGTGGCGATCCTCTCCCTCGGCGCGCGCCTCGGCGAGGCCCTGAAGGCGGCCGACGAGCTGGCGGCGCGGGGGCTCTCGACGACGGTGGCGGACGCCCGGTTCTGCAAGCCCCTGGACGAGGACCTGGTGCGGCGGCTGGCGCGCGAGCACGAGGTGCTGATCACCATCGAGGAAGGCGCCATCGGCGGCTTCGGCTCCCATGCTCTCGGCCATCTGGCAGACGCCGGCCTTCTCGACAAGGGCCTCAAGGTACGCACCATGACCCTGCCCGACCGCTTTATCGATCACGACACGCCCAAGGCCATGTATCGGGCGGCGGGGCTCGATGCCGAAGCGATACTTGAGACCGTCCTTGGTGCCCTCGGTCGCGAGCGAAGCCCCGGCGCCGCCCTCGATCGGGCCTGAGGGGCGCGGCACCGGTGTCCTCGCCCCCGCGCCGTCGCCTGGATCAGCACCTTGTCGCGCTCGGCCTTGCCGCAAGCCGGTCGCGCGCCCGCCAGCTCATCCATGAGGGGCATGTGCGCGTCGATGGCCTGACGGTCAAAAAACCCGCGCATCTGGTCTCTGAGGCGTGCGAGGTGACACTCGCGCGGAGCGCCTGGGACTATGTCTCGCGCGGCGCCCTCAAGCTCAAGGCGGCACTTGAGCACTTCGAGATCGACCCGCGGGGATGGGTGGCGCTCGACGTGGGCGCCTCGACGGGCGGCTTTACCGAGATTTTGCTCGAGGCCGGGGTGGTGCGGGTCTATGCCGTCGATGTCGGGCGCAATCAGCTGCATGCGCGCCTGCGCGACGACCCGCGGGTTGTTGTCCTCGAAGGCGTCGATGCCCGCGCGCTCACGTCCGCGCTGGTGCCCGAGCCCATCGCCCTCATCGTCGCCGATTTGAGCTTCATCTCGCTCACCAAGGCGCTCGCAGCCCCGCTCGCCCGCGCGGGGCCCGAGGCCTGGCTCATCGCCCTCGTCAAGCCGCAATTCGAGCTCGGTCCCAAAGCGGTCGGCAAAGGCGGCATCGTGCGCGACGCCCGCGCCCGCCAAGCGGCTTGTGAGCTGGTGTGCCATTGGCTCGAGACGGAGGCCCGCTGGCGTGTCGCCGGCCTGATCCCCTCGCCCATCCCCGGGCGCAGCGGGAACCTCGAATACTTGTTGGCAGCGCGGGCAAACTCATGCCCATCGCCGGACGACAGGCCCACGTGGACGGGCGAGGGCAGCCTCGGTCGTGTGGACGGAGCATAACATCGGCTGCGAGAGCCTTGCTTGCGGTGATATGGGGCGCAGTGCGCGAGGCGGCAATACGATATGCTATT
>JALUTE010000091.1 GCA_027058255.1 Methyloligella sp.
GTGCGGGCCGCCCCGTCGCTCTCGCCCCCGGCCCCGGCATGGGCCCCATGGGTGAGATACGCGCCGGGAAGAACCTTGACACCCGAGCGTTTCCAGAGGGTTACCGCAGCCTTCTCGCCGCCGCCGAATTGGCTCATATCGAGCCAGAGGAAGAACCCGCCCGCGGGCCGCTCATGGCCGAAACGGCCCGCCAGAACCGCGTCTGCAATGGCGAACTTCTCCGCATAGAGCCGCCGGTTCTCCGCCACATGGGTCTCGTCCTCCCAGAGCGCGACGCTGGCGTTCTGGATGGGCAGGGGCACTTGCGGGCAGGCGACATTGCGAAAGCGCCGAAAGGCTCGGATGAACGTCTCGTCGCCGGCCACGAAGCCCGAGCGCAGGCCCGGCACGTTGGAACGCTTGGAGAGTGAGTTGAAGGCGACCACGTGGGAGAGCGAGCCGGTTCGGCCTGCGGCCACCTCCAGCACCCCCGGCGGCGGCGCGTCGGTGTAGATCTCCGAGTAGCACTCGTCCACGAGCAGCAGGGCATCATGGGCGCGGGCGAGCCGGATCGCCCGCTCGAGATAATCCGCATCCGCCACGGCGCCTTGCGGATTGGCAGGCGAGCAGAGGTAAAAGGCGACGGTGCGCCGGAGCAGCGCCGTGTCCCGCTCCAGCGCATCGAGGTCCGGCAGATAGCCGCTCTTGCGCGGGCTGTCGAGAAAGCGGGGCTCCGCCCCGGCGGCGAGGGCGGCGGCGAGATAGGCCTGATAGAAGGGGTTCGGAATGAGCACCATGGCCCCTGCCGGATCGCCGCGCCGCGCCCGGGCGAGGAAGATGGCGGAGAAGAGTCCCTCGCGCGAGCCGTTGAGGGCGAGCACGTGCCGCTCCGGGTCGATCACATCGCCCAGGCCATAGCGGCGGGCATGCCAGTCCGCGATGGCCTGCCGCAAGGCCGGCGTGCCGGCGATGGGAGGGTATTTTCCGAACTCCGCTTGCGCCTCGCCGATCCGCTCCATGACGAGAGGGGGAAAGGCATGGCGCGGCTCGCCGATGGTCATGTCGATGGGCTCGGCCCCGGGCGGAATGCCCTCCAGAAGGGCGCGCAGGCGCGCAAAGGGTGAGGTGATCGCCCCGCCGAACGGGTCCGCACCCGCGCCTAGGCCCGCGCTCTCCAGGTCCACCCGCCCTTGCGATCCAACGCTTGCCATCTCGCGCTCCTTCCCGTCCCGCGCGGCTGCCCAGTTCCTGACAGCGTTCCGCCCCTCATAGCCCGCCCTGGGCGCGGATGAAACGGGCGATCTCGGCGACGCCGTCTCCGGCCTTGAGATTGGTGAAGAGCACCGGCCGCTCGCCCCGCATCTTGCGGGCGTCGCGCGCCATGACGTCGAGATCGGCCCCCACCAGCGGTGCGAGATCGGTCTTGTTGATGACAAGCAGATCCGAGCGCGTGATGCCCGGTCCGCCCTTGCGCGGGATCTTGTCGCCCGCCGCCACGTCGATGACATAGATGGTGATGTCCGCGAGCTCCGGGCTGAAGGTGGCGGCGAGATTGTCGCCCCCCGATTCGATGAAGACCACGTCGAGGCCCGGATGGCGCGCGCACATCTCGGCAACGGCGGCGAGATTGATGGAGGCGTCCTCGCGAATGGCAGTATGCGGGCAGCCGCCCGTCTCCACCCCCATGATCCGGGCGGGATCGAGTGCGCCGGAGCGGATCAGGAACTCGGCATCCTCGCGGGTGTAGATGTCGTTGGTGATGGCGGCGACCGACAGGCTCTCGCGCAGGGTCTTGCAAAGCGCGTCCGTGAGCGCCGTCTTGCCCGAGCCGACGGGCCCGCCAATGCCGACCCGAAGGGGTCCATGAGGGGATGCGGTCATGATCGGAAAAGCCTCGTATATTGGGTTTCGTGCTGCATGGATGCAATGTCCACCAGGGCGGTGGCATTGGCGAGCTGGTCGAGGCGGCTCGGCTCGGCCCGCCGGGCGGTCTCCAGGATGTCCGTCTCGAGGCCCGCAAGCACCCGCAGGCCGTCGCTCTGACCGAGGGGGATGAGCCGGACGCCGGCCGAGACCAGATTGGCCGCAAAGGCGTGGATATGCGCCGCGAGCGCCGCGCGCAAGGGCACCCCATGGGCCGCCGCGGCCACCCCAACGGCCACCGGATAGGCCGCCGTCCCGTCGTGCAGGGTGGCGAGCACATCCAGCGCCGGCGCCGGCCAGCCATGGCGCACGGCCTTGAGAAAGGCGCTGCCCTGGGCGCGGGTCTCGCGGGCAAGCTCCGCGCTGGACGCAAAAGCGAGCCCGAGCTCCGCCACCTCGGCGAGCCCGGCCCGGTCTCCCGCCTTGCCCGCCCGCCAGGCGGCCGCCAGCAGCACCCCGTCCGACCAGCCGGCGCCATGGCGCACCACGTCGCTCAGCCAGGCGCCAAGGCCCGCCCCATCGCGCACCGCCCCGACCTCCACCGCCTGCTCCAGGCCGTGACTGTAGCCGAAGGCGCCCACGGGGAAGGATGGCGACAGCCAGGTGAGCAGGTGGATGAGCGGAGTCTCAGTCATGCGCATGCGGCGGGTCGTGCCTGTGACCGGGGCCATGCGCATGCGAAGGGCCATGCGGATGAGAGTGCCCGTGCGCATGGCCGTGCGTGCGCCCGTGCCCATAGGCGCCGCCCTCTGGGCGGAAGGGCGCGCGCACGGGCCGCATGCTGGCGCCGAGGGTCTCGAGCATGGCCTCGATTACATGGTCGCGCCGGATGCGCAGATGATCGGCGCAAATCTCGGTCGGCAGATGGCGATTGCCCAGATGCCAAGCGAGGCGCAGGAGATGCGCATGATCGCGGCCGTGCACCTGAATGAGGTCCTCATCCGCCGCGCACACCGCGATTCGTTGGCCGTCCTCGAGAACGAGCTGGTCCCCCTCCTCCAAGACCTGCGCCTTGGGCAGGTCCACCAGAACCCGCGTCCCGGCCTGCGTCACCAGCACCTTGCGCCGGATGAAGCGCTGCTCATAGTCCAGCACCACCCGATCCGCCGCCGGCTCTTCCCGCTCGGGGCAACGGACAACCCGTCGTGCCGTTGCGATCGCGCCAGTCATGTCGTCAGCAAGCCCGCCGGGAAGGCGAGTGATCGGTTGGCCAGCTCGATGACCGCGATCACGTGCTCCCGCGAGACGCTCGGATAATCGCTCAGGAACTCATCGACCGAATGGCCAGCCTTGAGATAGTCGAACAACGCCTTCACCGGAACACGGCGGCCAGTAAAACACGGCTCGCCTCCGAGCCAATCGTCGGACACGGTCACCAGCGGCGTAGGAAGTGGATAACGGGTTTCTGCCATGACCCCTTTCCTATCGTCCGGGCCTTCGGGCACAGGCTTCTCGGCACCTGCCCGCCCAGCGCTTACGCCCACCCCCGAACAGGAACAAGTCCTCAAACCGTAGGGTGCGGTCCGCTCACAGCACCTTACGATCTTCCCTCAGAACAGGAAATAGCGCTGGGCCATGGGCAGTTCCGCCGCGGGCTCGCAGGTGAGAAGCGCGCCGTCGGCGCGCACCTCGTAGGTCTCGGGATCGACCGAAATGTCGGGGGTCGCATCGTTGAGCACCATGGAGGCCTTGGAGAGGCCGCCGCGTGTATTCGCCACCGCGATCACATCCTTCTCGAGGCCGAGCCTCTCCTTCACGCCCGCCTCCGCCGCCGCTCTGGAGACGAAGGTCACCGCCGAGCGGGTGCGCGCGCCGCCGAAGGCGCCGAACATGGCCCGGTAATGCACCGGCTCCGGCGTCGGGATCGAGGCATTGGGATCGCCCATGGGGGCGGCCGCAATGGTGCCCATCTTGAGCACGAGCTCGGGCTTGACGCCGAAAAAGGCCGGCGACCAGAGCACCAGATCGGCGAGCTTGCCCACCTCCACCGAGCCGATGTGCTCCGCCATGCCGTGAGCGATGGCCGGGTTTATGGTGTATTTGGCGATATAACGGCGCACGCGCAGATTGTCGTTCTCACCTTTTTCCTCCGCGAGGCGGCCGCGCTGCACCTTCATCTTGTGGGCGGTCTGCCAGGTGCGGATGACGACCTCGCCGACCCGGCCCATGGCCTGGCTGTCCGACGCGATGATGGAGAAGGCCCCCATGTCGTGCAGGATGTCCTCGGCGGCGATGGTCTCCTTGCGAATGCGGCTCTCGGCGAAGGCCACGTCCTCGGGGATATTGGGGTCGAGATGGTGGCAGACCATGAGCATGTCGAGATGCTCGTCCACGGTGTTGACCGTATAGGGCCGGGTCGGATTGGTGGAGGAGGGAAGCACGTTCGCGAGGCCGCACACCTTGATGATGTCCGGCGCATGGCCGCCGCCCGCGCCCTCGGTGTGGAAGGCATGGATCGTGCGCCCCTTGAAGGCGGCGATGGTGTCCTCGACAAAGCCCGACTCGTTCAGCGTGTCGGTGTGGATCATCACCTGCACATCCATGGCATCGGCGACGGAAAGGCAGCAGTCGATGGCCGCAGGCGTCGTGCCCCAGTCCTCGTGCAGCTTGAGCGCGCAGGCGCCCGCCGCCACCTGTTCCTCCAGCCCCGCGGGCTCGGAGGCGTTGCCCTTGCCCGCGAAGGCGAGGTTCATCGGGAACGCGTCGGCCGCCTGGAGCATGCGGGCGATATGCCAGGGCCCCGGCGTGCAGGTGGTGGCGTTGGTGCCGGTGGCCGGCCCCGTGCCCCCGCCGAGCATGGTGGTGATGCCCGAGGCGAGCGCCTCCTCGATCTGCTGGGGGCAGATGAAGTGGATATGCGCGTCGAAGCCGCCGGCGGTCAGGATCTTGCCCTCACCCGCAATCGCCTCCGTGCCCGGGCCAATGGTGATATCGACCCCCGGCTGGGTGTCCGGATTTCCCGCCTTGCCGATGCCGGCGATGCGCCCGTCGCGAAGGCCCACATCCGCCTTGTAGATGCCCGTGTGATCGACAATGAGCGCATTGGTGATGACCGTGTCCACCGCGCCTTCGGCGCGCGGGACCTGAGACTGGCCCATGCCGTCGCGGATCACCTTGCCGCCGCCAAACTTCACCTCCTCGCCATAGGTGGTGAGGTCCCTCTCCACCTCGATGACGAGGTCGGTGTCCGCCAGCCGCACCCGGTCGCCCGTGGTGGGCCCGAACATGTCCGCATAGGCGGCGCGCGAGATGGTGTGCGGCATCACTCCAATCCTCCCATCACCTTGCCCTGGAAGCCGAAAATGCGCCGCGCCCCCGCCATGGGCACGAGCCTGACCTCGCGCGACTGGCCGGGCTCGAAGCGCACGGCGGTGCCCGCCGGAATGTCGAGGCGCATGCCCCGCGCCTTTGCGCGGTCGAAATCGAGCGCACCATTGGTCTCGAAAAAATGATAGTGCGAGCCCACCTGAATGGGCCGGTCTCCCCTATTGGCCACCCTCAGCGTCACGGTCTCGCGGCCCTCATTGAGGGTAATCTCTCCCCTTGCGGGCATCACCTCGCCTGGGATCATCGCCTTGCCTCCCTTGCTGCATCCCCGGCCGTCTGCCACGGCCGACAGCCCAGCCACCCCTTCAGCGAATCGGATCGTGGACCGTCACGAGCTTGGTGCCGTCGGGAAAGGTCGCCTCCACCTGCACCTCGTGGATCATCTCTGGCACACCCTCCATCACCTGGTCGCGGCGCAGCACCCTGGCGCCTTCGGCCATCAGCTCGGCGACGGGTCGTCCGTCCCGCGCCCCCTCCACCACGAAATCGGTGATGAGTGCGATGGCCTCGGGATGGTTGAGCTTCACCCCCCGCGCGAGGCGCTTGCGCGCCACCTCCGCCGCCATGGCAACGAGCAGCTTGTCCTTCTCCCTCGGTGTCAGCTTCATGCCGTGCCTCTCCTCCTCTCGAACAGCCCTCCCCGCCGACACGCCCGGCGCGGCTCAACAGGACCACACCCGCGGCACGCCCATCACCCGCCCCCATAGCATGGTCCGCAGGATTCCGAGACCTGCCTCCATGAGACGGCGCAGCGCGGCGCCGTCCGCGCCGACGAGCCGGGC
>JALUTE010000092.1 GCA_027058255.1 Methyloligella sp.
GCCATGCGCTCAATTCGGCACGGGGGGCGGGCGCATGGCGCTCTCAGGCAACCGGATCGGGAAGCGGGCGCGGATTTCACGATCGACCGATCGGGGGATGTGGTCGGGAAAGTGGCTTGCCAGGAGCTCGTTCTTGCGCGCGATGGCAGCCTCGAGAATATCGGGCCGGCCCGCCTCGTCCCACTCCTTGGGGCTCATGCGGTTGCCGATCTCGGGATAGACGTATTCCGTCTCCATGAGCGCCAATGTCTGGCCGTGACCGAGATAGTGGCCGGGCCCCTCGAGACAGACCTCGCGGATGGTCGCGACCGAGAGTGTCTCGTCCGAGACCTCGACGCCCCGGACCGCCCGCAGGCACTGGCCGAGCATGTCGTTGTCGATGATCAGGCTCTCATGGCAGAAGCCGAGCAGCGAGGCATGCATGCCGGCCGCCTCGCTGATCATGTTGGTGCCGGCGAGCCCGGCGATGATGTCGGTCGAGCCTTTCTCATAGCCCGACTGTATGTCGGGCAGCTTGGCATCGGCCATACCGGCGGGCGATGATCCCGGAAGATCGTAGAATTGCGCCATCTGCCCGCAACAGGCGGTGAGCAGCGCCTGCTCGCCCGAGCCCCCCGACATGGCACCCGTGCGCAAGTCCGAGACGAATGGCCAGCAGGCGAAGATCGCCGGATGGCCGGGGGCAATGGCATTGACATAGCAGAGGCCGCCGAGCACCTCGGCCACCGCCTGCACAATGGCGCCGGCGATGGCTGCGGGTGCGGTCGCCCCCGCTTGGCCTGCCGAAAGCAGCAGGACCGGCATGCCGCCCCGCACCGCCGCCTCGAGATTGCGGCAGGCGTCCTCGGCGAGCTTAAGCGGCGGCACGACGAAGCAATTGGCCTGTGTGACAAAGGGGCGGGCCCGCCACTTCTCCTCGCCGCCCGCCACCAGGTGGAGGAGTGCGAGCCCCTCCTCGACATGCTCGGGGATGACAAAGCTCGTCAGCACGTGTTTGGTGGTGCCGGCGATCGAGGCATAGAGGGTGTTGAGATCGAGCTCGCGGTTGTCAGTGAGGTCGCGGGCGACGAGCGGGCGGCCGAAATAGTGGATGTTGTCGAGCCGGTCGACGAGGCGGGCGGCGTCGTAAATGTCGCGGAGCCGCGACTCGCGATAGCTGCGGCTCTCGAGGTCGACCACATGGACCGCCGCGCCACTCGTGCCGTAGTGCACCTTGGCGCCTTCGGGCACGAAATCGCGGGCCGGATCCTGGCCATGAAGCGGGAAGTGACGCGCCGCCATGGCGATGGTGTCCTCGACGAGTGCGCGAGGGAACTTGAGGCGCCCCTCCTCATGGACCGCGCCCTTGGCGGTGCAAACCTCGATGCAGCTGGGAATGGCATCGGCAAAGCCCACATCCGCAAGCACCTCGAGCGCCGCTTCGTGGATCCGGGTCATGGCGGTCTCGTCGAGGGGCTTGTAGCGGCCGCCCTCGAGGCCCGGCCGTATGGGGGCGACGTCTTGTGCGAGGGGGCGGGCGCGCAAGGCGCGGCGCGCCTCACGTCCTCCGGCGCGGCGTCCGCCACCGCCACGTCCCCCGCCGCCACGTCCAGCGCCGCCGCAGCGCTCTCCGCCCCTGCTGCGCGCTCCGCCGCCGCGTCCCCCAGCGCTGCGTGCTCCTGCCCGTGCGGCCATCGCGCTCTCCTCGCCTCGGCCTTGCCCGGCCCGGCGAGGCGATGGTGCCCAAGCTCTCCAGCCAGTGCAGGCCCCAGGCCGACATGGCATGCCC
>JALUTE010000093.1 GCA_027058255.1 Methyloligella sp.
GACGACGCCGATGGAGCCGAGCACGCCCGTGCGGGTCGTGTAGACCTGATGCGCGGCAGCAGCGATGGCGTAGGCGGCGCTCGCCGCCATGTCGTTGACCATGGCGATGACGGGCTTTTTGTTGCCGATCTCGCGAATGAGGTCGGGCAGCTCGAAGGCTCCCGCCGCCTCGCCGCCGGGGCTCTCCATGTCGAGGAGGATGCCCCGCACCGCCGCATCGTCCCGCGCCTCGCGAAGCTGCGCCCCGAGCCCCTCATAGGAGACGAGCCCGGAATGAGCGCCGATCCAGGCGCCGCGATTGACCAGCGTGCCGATGACCGGAATGAGCGCGATGCCGTCGCGCGTCACGCGATAGCCGCCACGCTCGGAGAGCCGGCCGACAAAGCGGCTCGCCTCCGGTGCCGGCGCGTCGATGCCGTCGATGCCGAAGCGCGGCCCGAGCACCGAGAGGATGGTGCGCACCTTCTCGGGCGTGACGAGGAGAGGCCGGCCGAACACGCGGTCGGCCAGATGAGCAAGGTCTGGCATGGTGGTTGATCCTCGGCGCTATTCGGGCGCGCCATCGCCTTCGGTGGTGCCCGTCTGGTCCGTCTGGTCCGCCGCTGGTCCCGAGTAGAGATATTGCGGGTCCATCTCCCAGGGATCGAGGCCGATGCGCTGCTTGTAGCGTGTCTCATAGGCGAGCTGATCGAGCACGTCTCGCCAATGGGCGCCGTCCGCCGCCGTGATGTCCTCGAGGGTCTCGGCGCCGATCGACATGCCGATCTGCTGGCCGCGCCGTTCCTTGACCGGGTCGATCATCGGCTTGCCCCAGGCGATGAACGTCCCCTTGCAGACATAGGGCTTGGCGGTCTGGAAGTAGGGCACGGACGGCGGCAGGTCGATCATGCCGATGGCAACCGCCTCCTCGAGCCAAGCCGAGAAGAACGGCATGGCGAATTGCGTAATCAGCCGCTGCCGGCGCGCCCGGTAGGTGCGCCACACCGCCGCCAGCGCCGCACGCGCCGCGCTGTAGTTCACGCTCTGGTAGTTCTTCGAGAGCTCGTGCGCCTCAACGCCGAGGCCGGCGGCAAGCTGGCGCAGGAAGGCCGCCTCGAAGGCCTGGAAGTTGCTGTTGGGATGGGTCGAGCGCAGGAGCTCGATCTCCTCGTTCGGCATGAGGTGCGGGATCTTCACGCCCTGGAAGGTGATGTCCTTTTCCTTATAGTAACCCGCCACATTCGCCAGATGCGCGAGATACATGCTCGTGACCGGGTTGCCGTCATTGCCATATTTCGCGAGCGCGTCCCGGCCCATCACCTCCATGGCGGAGCTCCAGTCGAGCTCGGACTTGATCACCGCGGCATAGGCACTCTGGACGATCGCGCTTTGTAGCTCGGTGTCGTTGTACTGCGAGAGCATGCGCATCGGCGTGATGGCCGATGCGAATTCCGAGACTCCGCGCGTCATCTCCGGGCGCTCGTGATCGAAGCTGTGGAGCACGATCGGCCGGCCCCATGGCGTCGCGCGCGGCACCCGCTTCCATGCGAGCGACGTGAAATCGAGGCCGACGTCCTGCGGGTGCCCCTCGCGGATGTGATAGGCCACGGGCTCGCCGAAGGCGTCCCGCTCGATGCCGCCCCGCATCTCCTTCGTGTCCGGCGCCCCGTTCGGATTCGAGAGCCTGTCGATGTCGACCGGATTGAGGCAGGTGAGGTACACTCCGGGGCCCGGCTTGAGCTCGACGATGGTCAGGCTCTCCCCGTCGACATAGTCCGTGATGTCCGTG
>JALUTE010000094.1 GCA_027058255.1 Methyloligella sp.
GCCGCCGCCCGCTGCATGAGCTTGCGCGCAACCGGGTGCATCTGGTCACCGCGGCAGGCGCGGAGAGCTGGCCGGAGATGAGCAAGGATGCGGTCGCGCGCAAGCTCATGCAGCGGGCGGCGGCCGCGCTGGCGCAGGGAAAGGCGGCCGCGGAGTGAGCCGGGAAGGCAACAGGCGAGCCGGCGTGCCCTCGGGCAGCGGTGCTGGCGAAGGGGCGGGCGCGCTGGTGCTTCGGGTCGCGCGCCTCCCACATGGGGAGGGATTGCCGCTGCCGGCCTACCAGTCGGGAGAGGCGGCCGGCCTCGACCTGATCGCGGCCGTGCCGGAGGGCGAACCGCTCCTTCTCGCGCCCGGCGCGCGTGCCCTCGTCCCCACGGGCCTCGCCATGGCCATTCCTCCCGGCTTCGAGGGCCAGGTGCGGCCGCGCTCCGGCCTCGCGCTTCGGCACGGCGTGACGGTGCTGAACAGCCCCGGCACCATCGACTCGGACTATCGCGGCGAGGTCAAGGTCTTGCTCGTCAATCTGGGAGAGGCGCCATTCGAGATTGTTCGCGGGTCGCGCATTGCCCAGCTCGTCATCCAGAAGGTGGCAAGGGCGCGCCTCGAGGAGGTGGCCATGCTGGAGGAAAGTGCCCGTGGCGAGGGCGGTTTCGGCTCGACGGGAACCGGCGCGGAGGGCGATGATCGCGGCACAGGAGCGGAATAGGCGTCATGTCTCGGTTTGGCGCGTCCTTTAGGTGATGGACGCTCTTCGTGCTGTTTCCCGTGTTCTTGCTCCCCGTCATCACCCGGCGTGACCGGGTGATCCAGGGCAACAGACGCGGAGCTTGCCGTCCTGGATTGCCGCGTCACGCGCGGCGAAGACGTGAATGGGATAGCGCGCCCAAAGATTCAAACTGAGACACGAGCGGAATAGGCGTGCGATGGCCACGTTTTCCGGCTAATAGAAAACTGGGGTTGGCGTGCGGCCGGCCGATGCCCTCCGGGAAGATCGGGCTAGCCGCTGTGGCGTGGAAAGAGACGAGATGGCAATGAACGAGGCGCTCGATATCAAAACCCTGCGCGGCATCACCACCTGGGGACGCGGCAGGGTCTTCGATGACATCACTCAGACGATTGGAAACACCCCCCTGGTGCGCCTCGGCAAGATCGCGAGGGCCGCCCGGGCGCAGGCCGACATTCTGATGAAGCTGGAGTTCTTCAACCCGCTCTCCAGCGTCAAGGACCGGATCGGCGTCGCCATGATCGATGCTCTCGAGACCAGCGGCAGAATTGGCCCCAGCACCGTTCTTGTCGAGCCGACCTCGGGCAATACGGGCATCGGCCTTGCCTTCGTATGCGCGGCGCGCGGCTATCGGCTCATCCTCGTGATGCCGGAGTCCATGTCCATCGAGCGGCGGAAGATGTTCGCGCTTCTGGGCGCCGAGCTGGAGCTCACGCCGGCCGAGCTCGGCATGAAGGGCGCACTGGCGCGCGCCAACGCCCTGCTCGATGAGCTGCCCGACGCCGTGATGCCCGCCCAGTTCGACAATCCGGCCAATCCGGCGGTTCACGCCAAGACCACGGCCGAGGAGATATGGAACGACACCGGCGGCGCGGTGGATGCCGTGGTGGCCGGGGTCGGCACCGGCGGCACGCTCACCGGCGTCGGTCAGGTGCTCAAGGCCCGCAAGCCCGATGTGAGGATGATCGCGGTGGAGCCATCCGACAGCCCGGTTCTCTCCGGCGGCGATCCGGGGCCGCACAGGATCCAGGGC
>JALUTE010000095.1 GCA_027058255.1 Methyloligella sp.
CCTCGAAATCGACATCGCCCTCCACCTCGGTGAGGATGGGCCGGGTATGCGGGTCCCATTCGGCGAGGCGCGTTCCCTGCTTGACCTCGTCGCCCTCGTCCACCTTGAGGCGCGCCCCGTAGACGATCTTGTGGCTCGCACGCTCATTCCCATCCGCATCGAGGATGATGACCTGCATGTTGCGGCCCATGGCCACGAGCCGCCCCTGGCTGTCGCGCACGACATTGCGATTGCGAATCGTCACCTTGCCGGAGAAGTTCGCCTCGATGTAGGAGTCGCTCGTCACCTGGGCGGCGCCGCCGATGTGGAAGGTGCGCATGGTGAGCTGCGTGCCCGGCTCGCCGATGGACTGCGCGGCGATGACGCCGACCGCCTCGCCGAGATTGACCGGCGTGCCACGCGCGAGATCGCGGCCATAGCACTTGGCGCAAACGCCCGAGCGGGTCTCGCAGGTGAGCACCGAGCGGATCCGGACCTCGGGCACCTGGGCCGTGTCGATGGCCTCGGCATGGCGCTCCTCGATCAGATCGCCCGCCTCGACGATCGCCTTGCCGGTGGCCGGGTCCTTGATGGTGTCGGCCGCCGTGCGCCCGAGCGCCCGCTCGCCGAGGGTGACGATGACCTCGCCATCGGCGACGACGGGCTTGAGGGAGATGCCGCCATCGGTGCCGCAATCCTCCTCATTGATGATGCAGTCCTGCGCCACGTCCACCAGCCGGCGGGTCAAATAGCCGGAATTGGCGGTCTTGAGCGCCGTATCCGCGAGCCCCTTGCGGGCACCGTGGGTGGAGATGAAATATTCGAGGACTGAAAGCCCCTCCTTGAAGTTGGACAGGATCGGCGTCTCGATGATCTCGCCCGACGGCTTTGCCATCAGGCCGCGCATGCCGGCGAGCTGCTTCATCTGCGTGGCCGAGCCGCGCGCGCCGGAGTGGGACATCATGTAGATGGAGTTCATGGGCAGCTCGCGACCGGTCTTCTTGTCGCGCTTGATGGCGGAGATGGCGTCCATCATCTCCTTGGCCACCCGGTCGCTGCATTTCGCCCAGGCGTCGATCACCTTGTTGTATTTCTCGCCCTGGGTGATCAGGCCCTCGTTGAACTGCTTCTCATACTCCCGCACCAGCGCCTTTGTCTCCTCGATGATCTTTTCCTTGTTCGCCGGAATGACCATGTCATCCTTGCCGAAGGAGATGCCGGCGCGGCAGGCATGGGCAAAGCCGAGCGCCATGATCCGGTCGCAGAAGATGACCGTCTCCTTCTGACCGCAATTGCGGTAGACCTCGTCGATCATGTCCGAGATGGCGCCCTTGGTGAGCAGGCGGTTCACCAGCTCGAAGCCGAGCCCCGAGCGCTTGGGCAGGAGCTCGCCCAGGAGCAGCCGGCCCGGCGTCGTGTCGTAGATTTCCGAGACCGGCGTGCCATCCTTCTCGATCCGGCGGAACCGGGCCTTGACCTTGGCATGCAGCGTCACCACGCCGGAGTCGAGCGCGTGGTGCACCTCGTCGAGATCGCCGAAGATCATGCCCTCGCCCGGCTCGCCCTCCATGGCAACGGTCAGATAGTAGAGGCCGAGAATGATGTCCTGGCTCGGCACGATGATGGGCTCGCCATTGGCCGGATGCAGGATGTTGTTGGTCGACATCATCAGCACCCGCGCCTCGAGCTGTGCCTCGAGGGAGAGCGGCACATGCACGGCCATCTGGTCGCCGTCGAAATCGGCGTTGAAGGCGGCGCAGACCAGCGGGTGGAGCTGGATCGCCTTGCCCTCGATGAGCACGGGCTCGAAGGCCTGAATGCCGAGGCGGTGCAAGGTCGGCGCGCGGTTCAGCATCACGGGATGCTCGCGAATGACCTCGTCGAGCACGTCCCAGACCTCGGGCCGCTCCTTCTCGACCAGCTTCTTGGCCTGCTTGACGGTGGAGGCATAGCCCTTGGCATCGAGGCGCGAATAGATGAAGGGCTTGAAGAGCTCCAGCGCCATCTTCTTTGGCAGGCCGCACTGGTGCAGCTTGAGCTCCGGGCCGACCACGATCACGGATCGGCCGGAATAGTCCACGCGCTTGCCGAGAAGGTTCTGGCGGAAGCGGCCCTGCTTGCCCTTGAGCATGTCGGCCAGCGACTTGAGCGGGCGCTTGTTCGCCCCCGTGATCACACGGCCGCGCCGGCCATTGTCGAACAGGGCGTCGACGGACTCCTGCAGCATGCGCTTCTCGTTGCGGATGATGATATCCGGTGCGCGCAGCTCCATCAGCCTCTTGAGGCGATTGTTGCGGTTGATGACCCGGCGGTAGAGATCGTTGAGGTCGGAGGTGGCGAACCGGCCGCCATCGAGGGGCACGAGCGGGCGCAGCTCCGGCGGGATGACGGGGATCACCGTCATGATCATCCACTCCGGCCGGTTGCCGGACTGGATGAAGGCCTCGATGACCTTGAGCCGCTTGGCGAGCTTCTTGGGCTTGAGCTCGGTCGTCGCCTCGGCGATCTCCTGGCGCAACTGGTCGCGAATCCGGTGCAGATCGAGGCCGGCGAGCAGCTCGCGAATGGCCTCGGCGCCGATGCCGGCGGTGAAGGCGTCATCGCCCAGCTCGTCCTGCAGATCCATGTACTCCTCCTCGGTGAGGAGCTGGCCCATCTGCAGATGGGTGCCGCCGGGCTCGGTGACGATGTAGTTCTCGAAATAGAGGACCCGCTCGAGCTCCTTCAGCGTCATGTCGAGCAGGAGGCCGATCCGGCTCGGCAGGGATTTCAGGAACCAGATATGGGCGACGGGCGCGGCAAGCTCGATATGGCCCATGCGCTCGCGCCGGACCTTGGCCAGCGTCACCTCCACGCCGCATTTCTCGCAGATGACGCCCTTGTACTTCATCCGCTTGTACTTTCCGCACAGGCACTCATAGTCCTTGATGGGACCGAAAATGCGCGCGCAGAAGAGGCCGTCACGCTCGGGCTTGAACGTGCGGTAGTTGATGGTCTCCGGCTTCTTGATCTCCCCGAAGGACCAGGACAGGATCTCCTCCGGGCTCGCAATCGAGATCCGAATCTGGTCGAATGTCTGGGCCTGAGCCTGCGGGCTGAAATACTTGGCGACCTCTTGATTCATTCCTTGTCTCCTGTCGGGCGCCCCCGGCCATGGCGGGTTTCGCGGCGGCGCCACTGGGTGTCGTCTCGTGTTGGCCGACTAACCGCGCGGCCTCGTGGGCACGGACGGCGCTGGCGGTCTCTCGGCTCGCCGGCCGGGCGGGCGGCGCCCCCCTCCCACTTCAAGGCGCGAGGGGTGCGCTGCAAGGACCCGGACCAGACTTCTCTCCTACTCGCCCGCTCCTCCTGCGGGCAGGCGCGGCACGGCAACCTCCTCCTCGGCCACGTCGGCGGGCGTGTCGGGGCGCATCAGCTCCACATTCAGCCCCAGCGCCCGCATCTCCTTCACAAGCACGTTGAAGCTCTCCGGAATGCCGGCCTCGAACTTGTCGTCGCCGCGCACGATGGCCTCATAGACCTTGGTGCGCCCGGCAACGTCGTCCGACTTGACGGTGAGCATCTCCTGAAGCGTGTAGGCGGCGCCATAGGCCTCGAGCGCCCACACCTCCATCTCGCCGAAACGCTGGCCGCCGAACTGCGCCTTGCCGCCCAGGGGCTGCTGGGTGACCAGGCTGTAGGGGCCGATCGAGCGGGCGTGGATCTTGTCGTCCACCAGATGGTGCAGCTTCAGGAGATATTTGTAGCCCACCGTCACGGGCCGGTCGAAGGCCTCGCCGGTGCGCCCGTCATAGAGGGTCATCTGCCCGGAGCGGTCGAACCCGGCCGCCTCGAGCATGGCGTTGATGTCCTCCTCATGCGCGCCATCGAAGACCGGGGTCGCGACCGGCACGCCCGGGCGCAGATTCTCGCCGAGCTCGGCCAGCTGGTCGTTGTCCAGCGAGGCAATGGTCGCGTCCTTGCCGTAGACCTTCCTGAGCATGTCCTTCAAGGGCTTGATCTTGCCCTCGGCGCGATAGATCTCGACCGCCTCGCCGATCTGCCGCCCCAGGCCGTGGCAGGCCCAGCCCAGATGCGTCTCCAGGATCTGGCCCACATTCATGCGGCTCGGCACGCCGAGGGGATTGAGCACCACGTCGACCGGCGTGCCATCCTCCAGATAGGGCATGTCCTCCACGGGCAGAATCTGGCTGATGACGCCCTTGTTGCCATGCCGGCCGGCCATCTTGTCACCGGGCTGCACCTTTCGCTTCACCGCCACGAAGACCTTGACCATCTTCATGACGCCGGGGGGCAGCTCGTCGCCCCGCTGGAGCTTGTCCACCTTGTCGACAAAACGGCGCTCCAGGCTCTTCTTGGCGCTTTCGTACTGCTTGCGGATGGCCTCGACCGCGGCCATGGCCTTCTCGTTCTTGAGAGCGATCTCCCACCACTGGCTGCGCGGGATCTCGTCCAGCACCTTGCTCGTGATCTTGGTGCCCTTGCGCGCCCCCTTCGGCCCCTTGGCGACCTCCTTGCCAACGAGCGCGTCGCGCAGACGGCCATAGACATTGCGGTCGAGAATCTGCATCTCGTCGTCGCGGTCCTTGGCCAGCCGCTCGATCTCCTCGCGCTCGATGGCCATGGCGCGCTCGTCCTTCTCGACGCCGTGGCGGTTGAAGACCCGCACCTCGACGACCGTGCCGGCAACGCCGGGCGGCAGCTTGAGCGAGGTATCGCGCACATCGGACGCCTTCTCGCCGAAGATGGCGCGCAGCAGCTTCTCCTCCGGCGTCATGGGGCTCTCGCCCTTGGGGGTGATCTTGCCGACGAGAATGTCGCCCGGCTTCACCTGGGCGCCGATATAGACGATGCCCGCCTCATCCAGGTCCTTCAGCGCCTCCTCGGAGACGTTCGGGATGTCGCGGGTGATCTCCTCCGGCCCGAGCTTGGTGTCGCGGGCCATGACCTCGAACTCCTCGATGTGGATCGAGGTGAACACATCATCGCGCACGACGCGCTCGGAGATGAGAATGGAGTCCTCGAAATTGTAGCCCATCCACGGCATGAAGGCGACGAGCACGTTCTTGCCCAGCGCCAGATCGCCGAGATCGGTGGAGGGGCCATCGGCAATGATGTCGCCGGCCTCGACCCTGTCGCCCACCTTCACCAGCGGGCGCTGGTTGATGCAGGTGTTCTGGTTCGAGCGCTGGAACTTCCTGAGATTGTAGATGTCGACGCCCGGCTTGGAGGGGTCGGTCTCCTCGGTCGCGCGGATGACGATGCGGGTGGCGTCCACCTGGTCCACGACGCCGGTGCGCCGGGCCGCGATGGCCGCGCCCGAATCGCAGGCGACGACCGCCTCCATGCCCGTGCCCACGAGCGGCGCCTCCGCCTTCACCAGCGGCACCGCCTGGCGCTGCATGTTCGAGCCCATGAGCGCGCGGTTGGCATCGTCATTCTCGAGGAACGGGATGAGCGCCGCTGCGACCGAGACGAGCTGCTTGGGCGAGACATCCACATACTCCACCTGGTCGGCGGGCACCAGATGCACGTCGCCCTGATAGCGGCAATTCACCAGGTCGTCCTTGATCTTGCCATGCTTGTCCAGGGCCACATTTGCCTGGGCGATGTGATAGCGGGTCTCCTCCATGGCCGAGAGATAGACGACCTCGTCCGTGACCTTGCCCTTCTTGACCTTGCGATAGGGCGTCTCGATGAAGCCGTACTTGTTCACCCGCGCATAGGTGGCAAGCGAGTTGATGAGGCCGATATTCGGCCCTTCCGGCGTCTCGATGGGGCAGATCCGGCCGTAATGGGTCGGGTGCACGTCGCGCACCTCGAAGCCGGCGCGCTCGCGGGTGAGGCCGCCCGGCCCGAGCGCCGAGAGCCGGCGCTTGTGGGTGATCTCGGACAGCGGATTGGTCTGGTCCATGAACTGGGAGAGCTGGGACGAGCCGAAGAACTCCCGCACCGCCGCCGCCGCCGGCTTGGC
>JALUTE010000096.1 GCA_027058255.1 Methyloligella sp.
GCACTGGCCGGAACGGCTGTGTCCGAGCTGCTCGAAATCCCGGAAGACGCGCGGGAAGTCTTTCTCGGCGATTCCGGGCCCCGTGTCGACGACAGAGAGCTTTGCCCAGACGATGCCATCGCTGTCGTCTTTGCGCTCGGAGGCGGGCAGTGTGTCGGCAATCAGCTTGATGAGGCCGGTCTCGGTGAACTTGAGGGCATTGGAGAGAAAGTTGTTCAGGATCTGCGAGATGCGGCCCGCATCGCCCAGGAAGACCCGGTCGAGCTCGCTGGCGACGTAATGGATGAAGCCCAGCTCCTTGAGGCGGATCTGGGCGTCCCAGAACTCGGCGGTGTTCTCGACCATCTCCCCGAAATGGAAGGGCACCTTCTCCAGGTCGAGCTTGCCCGCCTCCATCTTGGAGAAGTCTAGAATGTCGCCGAGAATGATGCGCAATGCCTCGCCGCTGCGGATGGCGGTGCGCAGCAGTTCCGTGGCCTTGGGGGGAATGCGCATATCCTGCAGCAGGCTGAGCGTGCCGAGCACGCCATTGAGCGGCGTGCGGATCTCATGGCTGAGGATGGCGATGATCTCCGACTTGGCGGCATCGGCGCCTTCGGCCTCCTCCTTGGCTGCGCGCAGGCGCTGCTCGCTTGCCTTGCGGCGGGAGATGTCGCGCAGGAAAACCGTGGAGAGGGTCGCGCCGGCGAGCGTGAAGCTGGAGATCGTGGCCTCGACCGGGATCTCGCGCCCATCGGACCTGCGCGCGAGGAACTCATAGCGCTCGTTCCAGGTGTCGGTCGCGTCGCCATCGGGCGTGGGCGAGCCGTCCGAGGGTGCGGGCGCGTCCTCGCTTCCCTCTTCCTCCGGCGCGCCCTGGCCGCAGGTCGGTGCGCTGGCGTCGAGAGCCTTGAGGTGCGACCAGTGCGGCGCGGGAATGATCGTCTCGGAGATGTGCCGGCCGACGATCGTCTCGCGGGCGTGGCCGAAGATGGCCTCGGCGGCCCGGTTCAACTCCAGCACCTTGCCGCGCTGGTCGAGAATGAACACGGCGTCGAGCGCCGCGTCGATGAATGTGCGGAACAGGTTTCGCCCCTTGGCCAGTCCGCTGCTGGAAAGCTCTACGCGCTTCAACATCTGCTCGATCTCGGGCATCGCTCCAGATCGTTGGAGAATGCCTCCGCCACCCTTGTTGAACCCGGTGGCGAGCATGGCAGCGCAGTCTTAACATCGCGTGCAGCGAGGCCCTGTCCCGGCGAGGCATCGGGATCAGAGATAACGCCCGGTTAACGGCGCCTGCGCATTTTTTCCGATCCGGCGCCGCGCCCCGCCGGACGGTCCGGCAGGGCGCGCGAGGGCCTAGCGACGATAGCCCGCGAGGAGGAGCGCCAGGAGGTGCTCCGCCTTGGCGAACGCGCCCTGGCGTGCGTGGGCGATCGCCTCGGTATGGGTGAGGCGCAGGACGCGCGGCGTTCTCGAGTCCGCCTCCGCATCGGCCTGCATCTGCGCCCCGCCGGCCGCCTTTGGGGCTCGGCCCGGCCCCGTCAGGGGCGTGACATCATGGGCGATGAAGATGTGGGCCTCGATGCACTGGCCCTGGTCGGTGACGAAGAGGCGGCCGGCGGGCGCGCAGCAGACGCAACCATAGCCCAGCGCGGCGAGCATGGATTCGGCCTCCTCGGCCATGTCGTGGGGGGCGGACGAGGAGGGCCCCCCGGGAAGATCGAGCATCGTCACCCGGTCGCCGCCGCCCTCGGCGCGCGGTCGCTCGAGGCACAGGAGGTGCCCCTCCGGCGTGATCGGGCAAATGGAGATGCGATCGCCCTTTTTCGTCCCGACCTGTCCTCCGGGCGGCGAACCGTAGGGGGCGCGAGGCCCGGTCGGGCCGATCGAGAGGGGCTCGGGCGGGCGGTGCGCGGTGTGCTCCCACGCTTTCAATGTTGCTTCGGTCATGATCCTGGCTCCCTGATCTCCCTTTTCGGGTTCGTTGGCTGTCAGTGTTCCGTGTGCCGGGGCGCGCGTGTCGCACTCAGGCGACGGCGGTCCCGGCGCGGGCATCCATTTCCATCGGGCAGCGGCGGGCATCGCAGCCACCGTCGCGGCGCGCCTCGGCCACGACCACCGCCGCCGATCCGCTGCCGGCGAGGATCACCTCGTCGAGGGAGAGCGCCGGCAAGGCGTCGAGGCGTCCGGCGTCCAGCTCGACGCGGCGCTGCGAAGCACCTCCATAGGCGAAGGCGGCAAGGGCGGCGGCGTGATAGTCGGGCCGCTCGCGTCGGAACATCTCGATCAGGCTCTCGGTATCGAAGAGCAGCATGCCGCTGTTCCAGACGAGACGCGGGGAGCGCTCGCCTTCCGGGCCCGACACTGCCGCCGCGCTGCGGACGAAGCGCTCGAGCACGCCGAGATTCTCGCCTGCGCCCGCCGTGCCGATGGCGAGGGCGTGACCGACCCGGATGAGGCCGTGGGGCGGTGCGTCGGCCATGGCGGTCGCGGCGCTGGCCTCGATGCCGATGGCAACCACCGTTCCGTTCTGCGCTGCGGGCAGGGCGTGGGCGAGCGCGCGGTGCAGGACTTGCCCTTCGGGAAGCAATGGGTTCTCGGGCACCAGAAGAAGTTGGCGGCCCAGCCCGTAGGTCTTGGCGAACAGGGCCCCGAGCAGGGCCGTGGGGGCGGCGTCGAGGGGGCGGTGAGAGAGGATGAGACCGGCAGGCTCGGGATCCATGTCGGCGAGGCTGCGCGCCACCTTGTCGCGTGCGGTGCCCGCCGAGACCAGGATGGGCGGAACCCGCAGGCCAGCGCCCTGCAGGGCCACGGCGCTGTCGCGCACGGCATCCCCGGAGCCGAGGCCAGCGGCCGAGCGCGCGCCGGGCAGGGCGACGACAACAGGGGTGACGAGGTCGATATCGGTTGTCCACATGACGGCCTCCGAAGGTGAGCGGCAAGGCATGCCGGGCTTGTCGCAGGCCGTGTCGCAAGGGCTGTGCCGAGTGGGGTGCGCTTGCAAAAATTGGCGAAAAAGTCCGGAAAATTGGGACTATTTGGCTGTTTTCCCGATCCGGGGCCAGGTGAGGTGAGCTTGGCAAACTGCCAAGTTGTGCATCCTGCCATTGCAATTTGCAAAGCCGGCCAGGCCCCGCCATGCGCATCTTTTGCGTCCTGGAAAAGTGTCTTCATGTACGCGAATAAAGACAGATGACAATTTGTCTCTGGTGCGAATAAACTGAGTTTATCACGCTCAATAGCAAGGACAAACGCATGCATAACATATGATTAACCATGCCTGATTGCGGATCATTTACACTTTTCAAGGGTAATTCGCAGCGGATGGGCCGCAGCGTTCCTTTGGTCCCGGTGCCAGGCGGAGCGCAAGCCGAGCACTGGGGGTCGCAATGGGAGGGGCATGATCAAGAGGACAGGAGCTTGCAGCCATGGCGCGCAAGAGGACCGGGGTCTTGAACGAGGCGGGGCGGGAAAACAGCGAGGTGCCGGTGACCGAGGGCCTGGAGTCCGCGGTCCTGTTGGAGCGTCTCGAGCAGCGGCTGATGTTGGACGCGGCCGCCCTGATTAGCGCCGTCGAGGCGCCGGCGGACGCGCCGGCCGAGGCGAGGAAGGTGTCGCCAGTCCAGGAGCCCGGACCGGCGGCGTCGGCCATGGCGCTCGAAGGGGCGGGGGAGAACGCGAGCGCGCCCGCACCAGGGCTCGGATCGCTGGCGGCCGCGGGTGCGGGCGACACCGCCGCGTGGCAAGACGATGTGTCCGGGGCGGGAGTCGATGCGGCTCTCCCGGACGGGCGCGCAGGTGGTGCCGAGACCGCGCCCGGTGCCGAGGGCGCTGCGCGTCTCGGCGGCGACGGTGAACTCGAGGCGGCCCCGTCGGCGAGCCACTCGTCGATTCCGGCCTCCGGTACGACCTGAAAGCGCCGTCAGTGCCGGACGGGGATGGGGGAGCCGGCCGCCAGGCCGCGGCGGAGCGTGCGGGTGTGCAGGAGGGTTCAGCCAGGCGCAGCGGGGTGGCGCGCAGATCTTCTCCACAGTGACACAGGCGGTTCTCCGGTGAGGGTGGCAATATAACAAAAACCTGAAACGCAGACTAAAAACATGAATAACGACAGCTTAGGGCGTTTGGTGGCGCCCTGTTTTTTTGTTATGTGTGGGCATTGTTCATGTGATGTCCCGAAATCGTTCAGTATTGCGGACGCAGACTTGGAGCCCTGGCCGGGGGCACACCCAAGAGGCGGGAGTGCGGGAAGGCGTATCCAGTCTGAGAGGGAAAGTTCATGCTTGCTTGGAAAAGCGGGGGGCATGCGGCGCTCGGAGTCTCGACTGCGCGCCGAACGGCCTCCCGTCTCGCGGGGTGGCTGGGGAGCGCTGCCATCGCCTTGGTATTGAGCGGATGCGCGACGCTCCCTGTTCCCATGGCCGCGGAGGAGCGGGATGCCCGCATCGATGCCGATTTCACGGCGATGTTCGCCGGCCAGGAGCCCGTTACGGGGCCCATCGACCTCTACGAGGCCGTGGCTCGGGGGCTGAAATACAATCTCGAAAAGCGGCTGAGGCAGATGGAGCTGGGGCTCGCGGATGCGCGCCTGCGCAATGCTCAGCTCGGCATGCTGCCCCGGCTTGCGGCCAATGCCGGCTGGCGCAGCCGCAGCAATCGGCGCGCCTCCTGGTTCCGCTCGGTGCTCACGGGCCGTCAGTCCCTGGAAGTCTCGACGTCGGAAGATCGCGAGCTGCGCACGGCCGATCTGCAAATGGTCTGGAACGTGCTCGATTTCGGCCTCACCTATCTGCGCGCGCGCCAGGAGGCCGATCGCGCCCTCATCGCCGAGGAGCGGCGGATCAAGGTGGCGCAGAACGTCGTTCTCGACATTCGCGACGCCTTCTGGCGCGCCGCCGCCGCCCAGAGAATGCTGCCGCGTGTGGAGAGGGTCATCGTGCGCATCTACCGCGCGGTCGAGCGGTCGAAGGGCGTGTTGCGCTCGGATATCGGCGAGCCTGCGCAGGAGCTTGCGCGGCAACGGGCGCTGCTCGCCCATTTGCGCGAGCTGATGGCGGTGCGCCAGCGCCTCGCACTTGCCAAGACGCAGCTTGCGGCGCTCATGAACCTGGCGCCGGGCACGCGTTTCCGGCTGGCTGTGGGGCCCGGTCGGGCCATGCGTGCGCCGCGCCTGCGTGCCCATGTGGTGGCGCTGGAGCGGGCGGCGCTGGCGAACCGCCCGGAGCTGCGCGAGGAGGACTACAGGAAGCGGATCAGCCAGACCGAGCTGCGCGCAGCCTGGGTCCGGCTGCTTCCGGGCATCGAGTTGCGCTATGGCCGGACCTATGATTCCAACGCCTTCCTTCTGCATCATGGCTGGATCAATGCCGGGGCGCTCATCACCAAGAACCTGATGGAGATCGCCACCGCCCGCAAGACCATCGATCAGGCCGAGCGCGGCGTGGAGGTGGCGGACGCCCGCCGGCTTGCGCTCTCCATGGCGGTGATCGCGCAGGTGCATATCGCCCTGCAGCGCTATGCGCTGGCGCGGGATATCTACCGGGTCGCGGCGGGGCTCCACCTGGTCGACAGCAGGCTGAGCGAGATCGCCGAGAAGGGGGCGTCCTCGGACGCGGCGGCCGAGGCTGAGGCGCTGGAGGCGCTCTCCAGGCACATCGTCTCGGAGCTGAAATACTATGCCGCCTATGCGGACCTCCAGAACGCCTATGGGCGCATTCTCAACTCCGTCGGCGCGCACCGCTTTCCGGCCGATGTCGAGCGGCTGAGCGTGAAGGAGCTGGCAGGCGCGCTGCGCCGCCGGCTCGACGACTGGAGACCGCCGGTGCCCGCATTGCGGGTCGCGGCCCGGTGATCCGGGATGCCATGTCGGCTCCCGTGCAAGCGGCGATCGGGCCATGGGGGGCCTTTGGCGTCGGGCGTTGCGGGCCGGTCGCCCGTGGGCCTGTCCATGGCCCGATCGCCGCTTGCAC
>JALUTE010000097.1 GCA_027058255.1 Methyloligella sp.
GCCGGCGGCCCGCGAGGCGGGCACGGTGCTGCTGGTTGACGCGGTGCAGGCGGCGGGCAAGCTGGCGGTTGATTTTGCCGCCTGCGGCACCCATCTGATGAGCCTGTCGGCGCACAAGATCTACGGTCCGAAAGGCGTGGGCGCATTGTATGTGCGGCGCCGACGCCCGAGCGTGCGTCTGGAATCGCAAATCGACGGCGGGCGCCAGGAACGCGGACTGCGCAGCGGCACGTTGAACGTGCCGGGCATCGTGGGGCTGGCCAAGGCGTTGGAACTGTGTATCGAGGAGATGCCCTATGAGTCGGGGCGATTGGCACGCTTGCGCAATCGCTTGTTCGATGGTCTATGCGACGCGATCGAGGGCGTAAGCCTGAACGGCCCGGCGCTGGACGATCCCGCGATTCGGCTCGCAGGTAATTTGAACTGCGCCTTTGCCGGGGTGGACGGCGAGGCGCTGATGATGAGCATGCGCGACCTGGCGGTGTCGAGCGGCAGCGCTTGCACCTCGGCAGATCCGGCGCCGAGCCACGTGCTGCGGGCCCTTGGGCTGGGCGACGATCACGTGCGATCCAGCCTGCGCTTCAGTCTCGGCCGGTTCAACACCGAGGAAGAGGTGGACTTCGCCATCGAAACGGTGGCCGACACCGTGGGCCGACTCAGGAGCTTGATTCACCCGCCCGGCTGATCCCTCGCCGCTGGTGCCTTGCTTCATCTGGACGGGTTCCGCTCTATCGGGGCGGTCGCGACACATCAGATAGATATAAGAACCTGTCACAAACCCGGCAGCCGCCGGCCTTGTGCCGGCCGCTGCAGGCCACAAGGGCCTGGGCTAGCAGGCCACAAGGGCCTGGGCTATAGCAGGCCACAAGGGCCTGGGCTACCGGTCTTGGCGATCAGAACAGCGCGGGTTTTGTGACAGGTTCTAAGACAACGGGACATGCATATAACAACATTATTATGTGGGAACGGCGCGTGTCGCGCCAAGCGGTGGAGATTGCATAGGAACGCATGCTCCGAGAACGTTTTTCATTGGGGGCCACGTTGTCATTTTGTCGACTTGACTTAGAATTGCGAAGTGTGTGCGAACTTCGAACGGATGACCCCGAACAGAACAGGTTCGTCCTCATGCCCGATCAAGCAACGGTTGCCGGCGCTGCGGCCATTCGCCCGAAACCCGATTTCCTGAAAGAGCTCGAACGGGCCTCGGGCGAATCGGTCTCCAGTTGCTACCACTGCCGCAAGTGCACCAATGGATGCCCGCTGGCCTTTGCCATGGACGTGTTGCCGAACCAGGTGATGCGCATGATCCAGCTCGGCCTGGAGAATGAGGTGCTGCGTTCGAAGACGGTCTGGATCTGTGCGTCATGCCAGACGTGTACCACCCGTTGTCCGAACGATATCGACATTGCGCACGTGATGGACGTATTGCGCCAGTGGAATCTCGAGCGTGGCGTGCCGCCCGGCGAGGCTAAGGTGGTGAAGTTCCACGAGGCGTTCCTGAAATCAGTGCGCCGCCACGGCCGGGTATTCGAGACGGGCATGGTGTTCGGGTACAAGATGGCGACCAAGGATTTCTTCGGGGATATGGGCATCGCCTGGCAAATGTTCAAACGGGGCAAACTGCAATTCGTGCCCGACAGCATCCGCGGCCGCGGCCAGGTGCGCGCCATGTTCGACAAGAAGCGAAAGGGCTGAGCCAGTGGAGGTTTCCTACTACCCGGGTTGCTCGCTGCACGGCATGGCCTCGGAA
>JALUTE010000098.1 GCA_027058255.1 Methyloligella sp.
AGACGGCCGAGCGTCTCGCGCGCGGCAAGGGGCTGCATGAGAGGCTCTGCGCAGCCTGCCACGATGCGCCCCGGGACGAGGCCGTTGAGCGGCCGGCGCGCTCGCTCTTCGCCGAGGCCCGCGCGCTCTCCTCGCGCGAGTTCGCCGCGCGCCTTCTCATCGGCGTGCGCGGCGATGTGGTGACGGGGATCGGCAATCCGTTTTCCGATGAGCAGATTGCCAGCCTGATCGTGTATTATCGCAAGGGACGGGGCGAATAGGCCTGTTGCGCCCGGCCATTCCCCTCGCGGTTCGCGCGGACGGGGGCGCGGCTGCGCGGCCTCCCGCGGCAGTGCGAGAAGGAGCTGAGACGTGTCCGACAAGCCATCGGCGAAGGGCGGCAATGAGGCGCCGCTGTTCGAGACCCACGAGGTGTTCAATCAGAGCCCCGTCTTCGGTGACCTCAACCTGTTCACCACGGACCGGGCGCTTGCCGATGCGGTCGCGCGCGAGGGCGCGGGATGGGCCCGGGACGATCTCGAGGCGTTCGGCGCGCACACGGGCAGCCGCGAGGCGCTGGAGCTCGGCCGGCTCGCCAATGAGAACCCGCCGCGGCTTCGCGCCTTCGACGAAAAGGGCCATCGGCGCGACGTGGTCGAATATCATCCGGCCTATCACGAGTTGATGGCGACGAGCTTTGCCCAGGGGCTGCATTGCGCGACCTGGGAGCATCTGGCCCATGAGGAGGAGGCGCCGCGCCCGGGGGCGCATGTGGCGCGCTGCGCCGGCAGCTACATGGCGGCCCAGATGGAGGCGGGCCATTGCTGCCCCGTCACCATGACCCATGCCGCGGTGCCCACCCTTCTGCAACAGCCGGACGTGGCCCAGCCCTGGATCGCGAAAATCCTCGGGCGGCGCTTTGATCCCCGCTTCGTGCCCATGGACGAGAAGTCGTCGGTCAGCATCGGCATGGGCATGACGGAAAAGCAGGGCGGCACCGATGTGCGCGCCAACACCACCAGGGCGGAGCCCCTGGGCAGCGGCGGGCCGGGCGGCGAATATCGCATCATCGGCCACAAATGGTTCATGTCGGCGCCCATGTGCGATGCGTTTCTCATTCTCGCCCAGGCGCCGGGGGGCCTCTCCTGCTTTCTGCTGCCGCGCATCCTGCCCGATGGCCGCGTCAACGCCATGCGGCTCCTCCGGCTCAAGGACAAGCTCGGCAATCGCTCCAACGCCTCGGCGGAGGTGGAGTTCGCGGGGGCGCATGCCTGGATGGTGGGGGAGGAAGGGCGCGGTGTGCCCACCATCATCGAGATGGTGACGCTGACCCGCCTCGACTGCGCCGTCGCCTCCGCCGGGCTGATGCGGCTCTGCCTCGCCAACGCGGTGCATCACGCGCGCCATCGCAAGGTGTTCGGCAAGAGGCTGATCGAGCAGCCCCTGATGGAGCGGGTGCTTGCCGATCTCGCGCTCGAGCAGGAGGCGGCGCTCCTGCTCGCCTTCCGGCTCGCCGGCGCCTTCGACCGCGCGGGCGAGGAGGAGGACGCGAGCGCGTGGCGTCGGCTGATGACCCCGGTCACGAAATACTGGGTCTGCAAGGTCGGGCCGGCTGTGGCCGGGGAGGCGATGGAGTGCATGGGCGGCAATGGCTATGTGGAGGACGGGCTGCTGGCACGGGCCTTCCGCGAGATGCCGGTCAACGCGATCTGGGAAGGCTCGGGCAATGTCATGTGCCTCGATGTCCTGCGCTCGCTTGCCAAGGAGCCGGAGGCGGCGGGCGCCGTTCTCGACGGGCTGGAGGACATGGCCGCGGGGGAGCGCCGGCTCGAGGACCGGCTCGAGCGCGTGCGCGACCTCTTGCACCGCCCGCGCGATCTCGATGGCGAGGCACGCACGCTCGTGGAGGGGCTGGCGCTGACGGCGGCCGGCTGCCTGATGCGCGCGCATGCGCCGGCGGCGCTTTCCGACGCCTTTCTCGCCACCCGCCTGTCGGGCGGTTTTCGCCACACCTTCGGCACCGGGCTCGGCCAGGCGGATTGCAAGGCGATTCTCGGCCGGATACTGCCGGATTGAGATCCGTGCCCGGACGGGTTTGACCCGTGCGGCTGCGCGGAAGAGAACCCGTGTCCAATCAACAGCCTGGGACCGCCTGCGACGGGGGGTCGCCGACCGCGAAGGCGCTATGAGTCTCCGCGGATGATGCGCCAGGCGCGCGAGCGGTATTCACGCCGATAGAGGATGAGCACCACCCAGAGCGTCGTGACCATGAAAAAGAGCGGATGGAGGAACCAGCCGGCCGCGGCGATGGCGAAATAGTACATCCGGATGCCGGCATTGGCATGGGTCGCCGCGATGCCCGCGAGCTGAGCCGTGTGGCGCGCATGGGCGAGGCATTCCTCCTTGTTGGCGGAGACGTCGATGGGCGTCGCGCCGATCATGATGGCCGTGTAATGGGAGAGCCGGAATCCCCAGGCGAACTTGAAGAAGGCGATCACGAACAGGCCCATGAGGAAGAGGATCTTCATGTGCCAGAGCTCGGGCGATGACTTGGCGATCATCGGCAGGGGGTCGAGCAGGGCATGAATGCGGTCCGCGGCGCCGAGGGCCGCTGCCAGGCCGCCGACGACGATGACGCTGGTGGAGGCGAAGAAGGCGTTGCCATTGGACAGGTTGGTCAGGAGCTGAATGTCGACGATCCGATTGTCACGCAAGGCCATGGAGCGCATCCAGGCCATGCGTTGCTCCTGGATGGCGGCATTGAGCCCACGCCGCGCGAGGGGGCCGCGCCGGGTCGCGAAGCCATAACCGCTTGCGCAGAGCACGAACCAGACAAAGGCGATCACGTCGAGGGCGTACTCGTCCGCCACCTGTCCGCCTCCTTGCCTTCGGCTTCACCCTCGGCCCCACCCTCGGCCGTGGGGCCGCGGCCTTCCCGCGCAGGGCGCGGCCTCGGCCATCGTTTCGGACATGATCGGATGGTTGCGTGAGAGGGGGTGCATCTCATCCCTGCCGGGCGGGGCGTGCGGCCCCGGGATCAGAACGGCTTCCAGTCGTCGCTGGTGCGCTTGCGCTTGGGCGGCGCATTGCGCGCCTTTTGCCGCTTGCGCACGATGCGGGCCTGGCGCTTCTCGGGCAGGCCCTTCTTCAGCTTGGCCTTGATCTTGATCGCATCGGCGGGCTCCGGCTTGAGCGAAAGCGACATGGACCACTGATAGCGGGCCTCCAGGAGCCGCCCGACGCGCCAATAGGCATCGCCCAGATGATCGTTGATGACCGGGTCGTCCGGGCGCAGCTCGGCGGCGCGTTCCAGATGCATCACCGCCTTGTCGTAGCGGCCGATGCGGTAATAGGCCCAACCCAGGCTGTCGACGAAATAGCCGTCGTCCTGGCGCAGCTTCACGGCCTTGCGGATGAGCGCCATGGCCCGGGGCAGATGCCGCCCCTGATCGACCCAGGAATAGCCGAGATAGTTCAGCACGAGCGGCTGATCGGGATGGAGCCGCAGCGCCTTCAGCAGGTCGCGCTCCGCCTTGGGCCATTTCTTGAGCCGCTCATAGCTCACCCCCCGGGAATAGTAATACGTCCAGTGCTTCTTCACCGGCCGCTTGATCAGCGCGATGGCCCGCGAATAGTAGGTCACCGCCTCGCCATAGCGTTTGCGGGCGCGCATGATGTTGCCGAGCGCCTCCCAGATGCGGATCTCCTTAGGATGCGTCTTGGCGAGCGCCATGAGAACGGCCTTGGCCTCCTCGGTGCGATCGAGCTGGTTGAGATCGATCGCCTTGCGGATGGCCACGGAAAGCGCGATGGGCGCGTCCTTCGGGATCCGTCCATAGACCTCGAGGGCGCGCTCGAACTTGCGGGTCCTCTCATAGACCTGTGCGAGCGCCTGCAGGGCCATGGGGGCGCGGGGCTCGAGATAGAGCGAGAGCTGGAGATAGATGCTGCCGAAATCGTACCAACCCTGGGTGGTGAGCGCATCGCCGAGCCCGTAGAACACCTCGGCGAGGCCGGCGCCGGGGCTGTGCACAAGCAGGTCGGGCCGCTCACCCTTTCGCACGAGCGCGAGCAGCGCGCGAGCGGCCGGGTGCGGATCGTCCGAGCGCTTGATGTGGGTGGTCAGAATGCGCCGGGCCAGCGCCCCGTTGCCCGTATGCGCCGCATGGCAGGCATAGGCCAGCGCGACCCGCAGGGTGCGTGGCTGATTGCGGAACAGGGAGGAAAAGGTCTTGCGCGCAATGTCGCGCCTGCCCGAGAGATCGGCAATGAGCGCCCGGTGGAAGCGCCAATAGGCGTGGGAGCGCTCGGGCCGCTTGAGCTTGTCGAGGACAGCGAGGGCGTCGATGGGTGCACCGCGCGCGAGCGCCACCCAGGACCGGGCCAGGGCCGCGGTGAGCGCGCCGAAGGGGCCGGGCGAGGCTTGTCTGAAGTGCTCGTCCGCCTTCTCGAAGGCTCCTTCGCGGAAGGCGCGCACCCCCAGGAACAGGCGGGCAATGTGGTGATCGGGAACGTGGGCAACGAGTTTCTCGGCGAGCATGCCGGCGCGGTCCCAATTGCCGGCCGCCGTCTCCATGAGAAAGGCCTGCTTGAGGATCGTCTTGTTGTTCGGCGCGCCTTCCAGTGCCCGGCGGTAATAGGCGGCGGCGATGCGGGTGTCGCGATTGGCGCGGGCGATGCGGCCGGCCAGGTAGCTGCCGAGGAGCGAGTGGCCCCTGGCAATGCCCGAACGCGGTGCCGTGGAGGATTGCGCGGTGTCCGCGCTCAGGGGGCGGGGAGACGCGGTCACGAGCACCGTGAGCGCAAGAGTGAGCGGTGCCAGAGAGAGCGCTGCCCTGGCTGTTCTCGCTCCGGATGAGCGCATCAGCCGGAACAGGCCGCAATGTCTTGACTGCATGTCGTTCGTCCCAAAGCCCACGGGTGCTCGCACCTTATCGACGCCTGTGTAACAGAGGATTACCGGATTTCGCGCCAAGAGCAAGTCGAAGCCTGTGCGCCGGAGTTCACAATTCGCGCGGTGCTCGCCCCATGCGCGCAAAACTTAAGGGGCGATTGGGGATGGAATGGGGCGCGCGGCCGGGTGCGGCATGCCCCGAAAGGATGCTTTGCGCAGGGATTGTTTGTCGCGGTTTCAGTTCCCAATTATATTAAATCACGCGTGCGGCCGCTCGGATCGGGAGCGTCGTTTGCATGTGCGCAGGGCGCCGGGATCGGTGGTGTGCAACGCGCGTCGACGAACTGCTCGAAGAAGCTATAGCGACGGTGAGTGCGCCATGTTCGCCCCCTTGCGAGTGGTTTTTCAGAGGGTCGTCTCCAAGGGCGACCTGACGGTCGTGGACGCCAGCGGGGTTTCGCACCAGTACGGAGATGGTTCGGGAAAGCCCCTGGTGGTGCGTCTTGGCGATCGCAAGCTCGAGCTCGATCTCATCCGCCATCCCCAGCTTGCCCTTGGCGAGGCCTATATGGACGGCCGCTTCATCGTCGAGAAGGGCACGATCTACGATTTTCTCGAGCTTGTCCTGAAGGAGAAGGGATCGACGGCGCTCCCGCTCTGGGCGCAGGTCTTCGAGGGCCTGCGCTTCGTCGTGCGGCGGTTTCAGCAGTTCAATCCCGCCTTCCGCGCCCGGCGCAATGTGGCGCACCATTACGACATCGACGGCGCGATCTACGACCTCTTCCTCGACAGCGACCGGCAATATTCCTGCGCCTATTTCGAGCATCCCGATGCCAGTCTTGAGGAAGCGCAGCGAGCCAAGAAGCGCCACCTGGCCTCCAAGCTCGCGCTCGGGCCGGGCCAGCGTGTGCTCGACATCGGGTCGGGATGGGGCGGGCTCGGTCTCTATCTCGCGAAAATCGCCGATGTGGAGGTGAAAGGCATCACGCTCAGCCGCGAGCAGCTCGAGGTCGCACACAGGCGCGCCGCGCGCGAAGGGCTTGCCAAGGCCGTCCGTTTCGAGCTCGAG
>JALUTE010000099.1 GCA_027058255.1 Methyloligella sp.
CGATCGTGCCGCGCTATCGCTACGACCAGCTCATGCGGCTGGGCTGGAAGGTGTTCCTGCCGCTCTCGCTCGCACTCGTCGTGGTGGTCGCCTCGGTGCTCCACTTCGGAAAACTGGCCGGGTAAGGGAGGCGGAGGAGAGCCCATGCGCATCGCACAAGGCATCAAGTCGCTGTTTCTCATCGAGTTCGTGAAGGCCTTCGCCTTGGCCATGCGCTATTTCTTCTCGGCCAAGGCGACGGTGAACTACCCCTTCGAGAAGGGGCCGCTGAGCCCGCGCTTTCGCGGTGAGCATGCCCTGCGGCGCTATCCCAATGGCGAGGAGCGCTGCATCGCCTGCAAGCTGTGCGAGGCGATCTGCCCGGCCCAGGCCATCACCATCGAGGCGGGCCCGCGGCGCAATGACGGCACGCGCCGCACGACGCGCTACGACATCGACATGGTGAAATGCATCTATTGCGGCTTCTGTCAGGAGGCCTGCCCGGTGGATGCCATCGTCGAGGGGCCGAATTTCGAGTTCGCGACCGAGACCCGCGAGGAGCTCTACTACTCCAAGGAGCGACTCCTGGACAATGGCGACCGCTGGGAGCGCGAGATCGCACGCAACCTGGCGCTGGATGCGCCCTACCGGTAGGCAGGAGAGCCGCGATGATCATTCAGGCGCTTTTCTTCTATCTCTTCGCCTCCATCATGGTGGCCAGCGCGGTGATGGTCATCACGGCGCGCAATCCGGTGCATGGCGTGCTGTTCCTCATCCTCGCCTTCTTCAATGCCGCCGGGCTCTTCGTCATGCTCGGCGCCGAGTTCCTCGCCATGATCCTGGTCATCGTCTATGTGGGCGCGGTGGCGGTCCTCTTCCTCTTCGTCGTCATGATGCTGGATGTGGACTTCGCCGAGCTGCGCGCGGGCTTCGTGCGCTATCTGCCCGTGGGCCTGCTCGTGGGCGCCGTGCTGCTGGCCGAGCTCGTTCTCGTGGTGGGCGGCTGGGCCACCTCGGCCGGCATCCTCAAGAGCGCGGGCCTGCCCACGCCGCCCGCGGGCGCGCCCACCAATACCGAGGCGCTCGGGCGCGTGCTCTATACCGACTATGTCTATTTCTTCGAGGCCGCCGGCCTCATCCTCATGGTGGCCATGGTGGGGGCCATCGCGCTGACCTTGCGCCATCGCACCGGCGTCAAGCGTCAGGACGTGGGCGCCCAGGTCGCCCGCGCGCCGAGCGAGGCCGTGCGCACCGTCACCGTGGCACCGGGAAGCTCGGGCTTTCCCGAGCTCGGAGAGGGGCAATGAGGGGCGACAGAGGCGCCGCGGGGCGCAAAGGGGGGGCGCGATGACCATCGGGCTTTCGCACTATCTCACACTCGGGGCGATCCTGTTCACTCTGGGCGTTCTGGGCATCTTCATCAACCGCAAGAACGTGATCGTCATCCTGATGGCGATCGAGCTCATGCTGCTCGCCGTCAATATCAATCTCGTCTCCTTCTCGGCCTATCTCGGCGATCTCACGGGCCAGGTTTTCGCGCTTTTCGTGCTCACCGTGGCGGCGGCCGAGGCGGCCATCGGGCTGGCCATCGTGGTGATCTATTTCCGCAATCGCGGCTCCATCGCCGTCGAGGACATCAATGTGATGAAGGGCTGAGGGGGCGAGCCATGCGACAGGCAGCTCAGGCATTCGATGGGGATATGCGCCCCACTGCGGGGCGTGGCTCCCTCGGGCTCCTCAGTCAGGGTCCCCTCCCCCTGGTGGGGAG
>JALUTE010000100.1 GCA_027058255.1 Methyloligella sp.
CGGGAGAACCTGGATGGACAGGTTGAAGCGCTCGCGGGCCATGCGCACCAGGTCGCGATAGTTGTCGTCGCGGCTGTAATTCTCGAACAGCTCGACGAGAGCGCCGATATCGCGCGCCGTGGCTTCGGAAAGCCGCCGGGTCACGGCTTGCCAATGGCGCTCCATGAACACGAAGGCGAGCACGGATTGCAACAGCACGATGGGCGCGATGATGATGATGAGGGCGCGCGCATAGAGTCCCTTGGGCATCAGGGCGCCGAGGGCGCCGAGAAGGCGCTTGCCCCAGGGCGCGCCGCGTTTTTCGGCCGGCCGTTGCTCGCCTTGATCGGTGATGGCCACCATCGCCTCAGCTCTCGCCTCGGGTTCGCGCAGTGCCGGAGGCGCCACGTCTTGCAGGCCTAGTCGGCATAGAGCACATAGCCCTTTCCGCGTACCGTCTGGAGATAGACGGGATTGGAGGGGTCGGCCTCGATCTTGCGCCGCAGCCGATTGATCTGAACGTCGACGGCGCGCTCCGAGCCGCTGGTTTCGCCGGCAACGAGCTCGTGGCGCGGAATGGGCGTTCCGGGTTGGCGGGCGAACAGGCGCAGCAGCTCGCGCTCGCGCTCTGTCAGCTTGATGGTCTCGTCGCCGCGCCTCAGGTCGCCGCGCGCAATGTGAAAGACGAACTCGCCCATGCAGATCTCTCCGGGCCCGTCTCCGGCGGTTCCGCGCCGGCGCAGGATATTGTTGATGCGCAGCAGGAGCTCGCGCGGATCAAACGGCTTGGTGAGATAGTCGTCCACGCCGATCTCCAGGCCCTTGACGCGCTGATCCGGCTCGGCCCGTGCGGTGAGCATGAGAATGGCGAGGTCCGAGCCCCGCCGCAGCTCCTCGGCGAAGGTCATGCCGCTCACGCCTGGCATCATGACGTCGAGCACAACGAGGTCGAAGGCGATGCCGCGCATGGCTGCCCGTGCCACCTCCACATCGGCGGCCAGCGTCACCCGGAAGCCGTTTTCCAGGAGGAATCGCCCCAGAAGGTCGCGGATGCGGTGATCGTCGTCCACGACGAGAATGTGCGCGGCATCGTCTGGAGGCGGTTTGACTGCGCGACCCGTCTTAGGAGTTTCGGGAGCGCTCCGCTTTTCCGTCTTGCCGGTCCGTGTCGTCTTGCTCCGCTGGCGCGGCGGCAATGCGGTCTGGCCCTGGCTCATTCGCGCTCGGCCCTCCTTCGGCTGCTCGAGGCCCCCGCTGCGCCGCGCGCGCGCTCTGCCCCACCGGCATTCCGGCGGGCGGGGCGGGCAGGCGGCGAGGGCGGTGCGGTGGCGATCACGCGGGCGACGCGGGCGCGCTCCTCGGGCGCGATCATGTCGCACAGGAATTGGCGTACGATCTCGGCTTGCTCGGGCGCAAGATCGCCCAGGGCCTGCTCGAGCCGGCGCAGCAGCGGCTCGGAGAGCTCGGCCGCGAGCGCGCGCCCCTTCTCGGTCGCATATAGCCGGCGCTCGCGCCGGTCGTGCTCACCGGATCTCTGAGCGATGTAACCCTCATCGACCAGTTGCTTGAGGACGCGGGCGAGGCTCTGCTTGGTGATCTTGAGGATGTCCAGAAGGTCGTTGACACGCAAGCCCGGCTGGCGATTGACGAAGTGCAAGACCCGATGATGGGCGCGCCCGAAGCCGAAGGCGGCGAGGATGGCATCGGGCTCGGCGATGAAGTCGCGATAGGCGAAGAACAGGAGCTCGGCGAAGGTGAGCAGAGGCGGCTCCTCCTCCGGCTCCGGCAGGCGCTCCGGCAGCGCGCCGCCATTGATCTCGGCCGTGCCGGAGATGGCCTGTGCGTCCGGAGGTGCCGTGCGGTTCGGCCTCGCTTGGCGCCGACGGGCGCCGCCCTGGTCCCGGCCCAAGCGCACCGGGCCGGCGGGCGTCTCGCCCGCGCCTGTTTCGCCCGTGCCGGTCTGTGCCCCGTCGGGCGCGATGGGAGTTAGGTCAGCCATGTTGACTTATTTTGAGCCCATTGTTACAGCAGATCAACACGCTTTGGCGGCCAACGCGCCAAAAATATGACGCGGCAGCGCCGCCTCCGAAATATCCCGGCCCCAGCCACAGAACGAAGCCCGGGGCCCATCGGCCGGACAGGCAGCGGGAGGCAGGATCATGGCAGCCGTTCCCTACGATCAGCGCGATGGCTTCATCTGGATGAACGGGGAGATGGTGCCATGGCGTGACGCCCGCCTGCATGTGCTCACCCATGCCCTGCATTATGCGAGCGCGGTTTTCGAGGGCGAGCGGGCCTATGGGGGCGAGATCTTCAAGCTGCGCGAGCACACCGAGCGCCTGTTCGAGTCCGCCCGCATGCTGGATTTCGAGATTCCCTACACCATTGACGAGATCGACGAGGCCTGCCGGGAGGCGGTACGGATCAACGGTCTGACCAACGCCTATGTGCGGCCCATTGCCTGGCGCGGCAGCGAGCAGATGGGCGTCTCCGCCCAGCAGAGCCGCATCAATGTGGCGGTCGCGGCCTGGGACTGGGGCTCCTATTTCGATCCCGAGGCCCGCATGAAGGGGCTCAGGCTCGCCATTGCCCAGTATCGTCGTCCCGACCCGGCCACCATTCCGGCCAAGGCGAAGGCGGCGGGCCTCTACATGATCTGCACCATCGAGAAGCACCGGGCCGAGGCCGCGGGCTATGCGGATGCGCTCATGTATGACTGGCGCGGCCGGGTGGCCGAGTGCACGGGGGCCAACATCTTCCTCATTCGCGATGGGGTCCTGCACACGCCGACGCCGGACTGTTTTCTCGACGGCATCACCCGGCGCACGGTGATGGACCTCGCGCACAAGCGCGGCTATGAGGTGGTCGAGCGGGCCATCGAGGCCGACGAGCTCGGAGCGTTCTCGGAGTGCTTCATAACCGGCACGGCGGCCGAGGTGACGCCGGTCTCGGAGATCGGGCCGCACCGCTACCAGCCGGGTCCCATCACCGAGACGCTGCTCGAGGACTACATGGCCGCCGTCCAGCCCAAGGCGCCCGCCGAGGCGTGATCGGGAGCGGGTGCGTTTATGCATCCGTGCTCGCCCTCACGGCTCCTTCTTCGGATTCAGGCTGGACCTGATCGCTTGGAGGGCGGATCGGAGCGGTTCCGGATCGTGCTGGACGACGAGGCGCAGCTCATTCTCGTCGATGCGCTGATACTCGTGGCGCAGGACGTTTCCGAGTATCGGCAATCTGTCGCCACGGGATTTGCGGATGGGCTGCCTTGAACCGGTTGGGGATGCGGCGGCTCGCCTCGGATATGATCTCGAGGTTGCACTCGACGAGCTGGCGCAGGCGGCGATCCGCGCCGAACGCCAGGCTCGCACCCTCCTCGGTATCCTCGCGAAGGTGCGCGATCGCCTCCAGCATGTGGTCGATGATGACGAGCGCACGATCGGGCATGGCGGCGGCCTCGCGCGTCAGAGCGGGATCACCTCAGCCTCGGCCTCGATCGAGGCGCGCAGGGCGGGGATCAACGCTTTTCGTGGGATGAGGTCGACGCGGCAGTGGATCGCATCGGCAATCATGTCACGCAGGATCAGGCGATCGATCAGGCTGAGCTCGGCGCCCTCCTCCAGGTCAAGCAACAGGTCGATATCGCTGTCTGGCCCTGCCTCGCCATGCAGGATCGACCCGAACAGGGACAGCCGTGCCACGCCGCGCGCCTTCAGCTCCGGTGCGAGCCGTCGGATCACGACGGCGATCTCGTCGCGTGTCGGTGGCGGTCGGCGAAGTGCGAGGTGGGGCATGGGACCGTCCTGCAGATGTCGCACAACGGTATTGCCTATATCACAATCTCCTCTGCGTGAGGCCACCGATGTCCGAGCGGGGTGGAGATGCAGGGTGTGGTGAGCGTGAGCCGAACCGCACCCTGGGGTTTGCATGATCCCATTGCCGGTCCCACTCCCGCCCCATGCGCGCTTGTGCCCGCCCGCCGCGGTCTTTTCTCGCGCGGATCGGAATGCTATCAGCATACGACGAAAGTGGGGCGTGCGGGGGTGCGCTCTTGAGGGTGGCCATTCGCGCCGCCTGGCAATCCCGAACCGAGTGCAAGGGAAGGAACGAGAGCCGCTGCGGCCGCCTGCGGTCTGCGCGGGGCAAGTCCAAGGGGAGAGAGAACCGATGCCGAAGAATGCCTTCTATGCCCAGTCCGGCGGGGTGACCGCCGTCATCAATGCCTCGGCCTGCGGGGTGATCGAGGCCGCGCGCCGCCACGGTGACAAGATCGGCAAGGTCTATGCCGGGCGCAATGGCATCATCGGCGCGCTCACCGAGGATCTGATCGACACCAGCCAGGAGAGCGAGGCGGCGATCGCGGCCTTGCGCTACACGCCGTCGGGGGCGTTCGGCTCCTGCCGCTACAAGCTCAAGAGCCTGGAGGAGAACAAGCGTGAATATGACCGGCTGATGGAGGTCTTCAAGGCGCACGACATCGGCTATTTCTTCTACAATGGTGGCGGCGACTCGGCGGACACCTGCCACAAGGTCTCGCAGCTCTCGGAGAAGCTCGGCTTTCCCATCCAGGCGATCCACGTCGCCAAGACGGTCGACAACGACCTGCCGATCACCGACAACTGCCCGGGCTTCGGCTCGGTGGCCAAATATATCGCGGTCTCGACCCGCGAGGCGTCCTATGACGTGCGCTCCATGGCCAAGACCTCGACCAAGATCTTCGTCATCGAGGTGATGGGCCGGCATGCGGGGTGGATCGCGGCCGCCGGCGGCCTGGCGGCGGACGCCGAGAACGACATTCCCGTGGTCATCCTCTTTCCCGAGATCGAGTTCGACCAGGAGCGCTTCTTCGCCCGCGTGAAGGCGATGGTGGACAAGTACGACTATTGCTCGGTCGTCGTCTCGGAGGGGGCCAAATGGCCCGACGGCCGCTTCCTCGCCGAGCAGGGCACGCGCGATGCCTTCGGCCATGCCCAGCTCGGCGGCGCGGCGCCGGTGGTGGCCAACATGATCAAGGACGCCCTGGGCTACAAATATCACTGGGCGGTGGCGGACTACATGCAGCGCGCGGCCCGGCACATTGCCTCGAAGACCGATGTGGACCAGGCCTATGCGCTCGGGCAAGCGGCTGTCGAGGCGGCGGTGCGCGGCGAGAACGCCATCATGCCGGCCATCAAGCGCATCTCCAACGATCCCTACGAGTGGGAGATCATCTCGGCGCCGCTCTCCGAGGTCGCCAATGTGGAGAAGATGATGCCGCGCGAGTTCATCTCCGAGGATGGCTTCGGCATCACCCAGGCCTGCCGCGACTATCTGGTGCCTCTCATCCAGGGCGAGGACTATCCGCCCTATGAGAACGGCATGCCGAAATATGTCACCCTCAAGAATGAGGCGGTGGCCAAGAAACTCCCCGCCTTCGAGATCTAGGGAATCGAGGGGGCGCCGGAGGGGAGAGCGGAGCGTTGCGGCGCCGCTCCTCTCTCGGGCCGGGCAGGGGCTCGGCCTGCGCGCGGAGGCGAGCGTCGCGGCGTGCGCGCGAGGGGCGGGATCGTCTCGGCGCGTGTCTCGAGGCGACCCGCCGGCACGCAGCCCCAACCATCTGCAAGGGAACGGAGCCATGCCGCTCGTTGCGATGAAAGACATGCTCGCCCACGCCCATGCCCATGGCTATGCGGTGGGGGCGTTCGACGTCGTCAGCCTTGACTTCCTCGAAGGGGTCATGGCCGCTGCGGAGGAGACGCGGGCGCCGGTGATCGTCAGCCTGGCCGAATCCCATTTCGAGCATTTCGATTTCGAGCTCCTCATGCCGGCGGTGGAGGCTGCGGCGAAACGGGCGCGCATCCCGGTCGCCATTCACCTCGACCATGGCACGGGTCTCGAGACGCTCGTGCGCGCCATTCGCCTGGGCTGCAACGGCGTCATGATCGACGCCTCGAACGCGCCTTTCGAGGAGAATGTGCGCCGCACCCGCGAGGCGGTCGAGATGGCCCATGGCTGCGGCATTCCGGTCGAGGGTGAGCTCGGCTATGTGCCGGGAGTCGAGGGCGCCGATGCCGAGCTCCACCCGGGCGAGATGCGCTACACAACGGTCGAGGAGGCGAAGGAGTATGTCGCCGAGACGGGCGTCGATTTTCTCGCCGTCTCGGTTGGCACGGTGCATGGGCGCATGAAGGGCGAGCCCGATCTCGATCTCGATCGCCTCGCCGCCATCAACGAGGCGCTTGGCATTCCGCTGGTGATTCACGGCGGAACGGGCCTCGCGCAAGCCCAATATGAGGGGCTGATTGCCCGCGGCGTCACCAAGATCAACTATTACACCGCACTCGCCGATGCGGCCGGCCGGCAGATTGCGGCGAACGAGGCCGGTGGGGCCCGCCCCGCCGGCTATGCGGAGCGGACCCGGGGCGTCGCCGAGGCTGTGGCGCGCGAGGCGGCGCGCATGATCCGGCTCTGGGGCGGCGCGGACCGCGCGGGCGAGGTGCTCGCGGCCGCCGCGCCCTGGCGGGAGGTCGAGCATCTCATCATCTACAATGTCGAGGGGCTGGACGAGGAGGGCACGCGGGCCATGATGCAAAGGGGCAGGCGCGTCCTCGGGGCCATTCCGGGCGTGCGCCGCGTCTTCATCGGCGAGGCCGTCCAGGAGGGCGCCGGCTATCGCTATGTCTGGCTCGTGCGCTTCTGCCACCCCGCCGTGATCGACAGCTATCGGGACCATCCCGCTCATGTCGTCTTCGCCGACACCGAGTTCCGCCCGGTGGCCGGCGGGCGCATCAGCATCGACTACATGGCCCTGCCGGTGGATGCAGACCGGCAGGCTGAAGGCGCGGACGAGACGGCAGCCTCGCCAGCGCCATCCGAGTAAGGCACCGCCCTTCGCCGGAAGGCCAGGCGCAAGGCAGACAACATCGCTACGCAAGCAAAATCGGTACGCCAGCAAAGAGGGATCGACGCATGCAGCCGCAAGCCAAGCCACGCCCACCAGCAGGTGCAGACGCAAACGAGAAGCTGATCGGGTCCTGGCTTTCAAGCTGCAAGGACTGGTCCCCGGATCTGTGCCGCCTGCTGCGCAGCGCGCCCTCGGTTCGGATTCCCAAGGACCGTGAGGAGCTGTTCCGGCTGGCCACGAACGGTCGGGAGGATCGCTGCGAGATCGCCTATGACGTTCCGGGCCGCGGACGCGTGGTCGAGGCGGAGGTGGTGCGTGCGCGCAACGGCCTCGTCGTCAACTATATCGATCCCTATATGCGCCGGCGCGATCCCGACAGCATGGTGATCGGCGACGACGAGCCCACGGACCAGCCACGCTTCTCGGATCGGTTCGGCAAGCCCTTTGCAGGCGTGCGGCAGGAGATCCTGGACTGGCTCGCCGGTCAGGACCTTCTCGTCCTCCCCTTCTCAGCCGGAGGCGCGGAGATCGACCACGAGGCCCTTTTCGTTGGCCCCGCCAATGCCGGTTTCTTCGCCGGCGCGCTGGCCGACCTGCAGGGCGGCATCGCCATCGACGAGATTCCGGCCGATTTCCGCCCAAGGGCGATCATCTATCTCGCCCCGCCCTTCCGCCACACGCATTGCGATGGCAAGCAGGTGGTCGTGCACAATCGGCGCGGGCTGATGCATGAGGTGTTCTCGCTCAATCTCTATCCCGGCCCCAGCGCCAAGAAGGGGGTTTACGGCATTTTGCTCAATCGCGGCCGCGCCGAGGGCTGGGTGACGGCGCATGCCTCCACGGTCCGGGTCGTGACCCCTTACGACAATATCGTCACCATCATGCATGAGGGGGCGAGCGGAGGCGGCAAGACGGAGATGCTGGAGTATCCGCACCGGCAAGCGGATGGGCGCATCCTCTTTGGCGAGAACCTGGTGACCGGCGACAAGCGGCGGCTCGCGCTGCACCAGGGCTGCACCCTCGAGCCCGTGACCGACGACATGGCCCTGTGCCACCCGGACATCCGCGCCGAGGGCACGCGCAAGCTTACCGTTGCCGATGCCGAGACGGCCTGGTTCCTCAGGGTCGATCAGATCAAGGCGTACGGCATCAATCCCGAGCTCGAGGCGATCTGTGTCGCGCCCAAGAAGCCGCTCGTCTTTCTCAACCTCTATGGCGCGCCGCAGGCGACCTGCCTGCCCTGGGAGCATACGCAGGACGCGCCCGGAAAACCCTGCCCCAATCCGCGGGTGGTTCTGCCGCGCGATGCGGTGCCCAACATCGTTGAGGAGCCGGTGGAGGTGGATGTGCGCAGCTTCGGCATTCGCACGCCGCCCTGCACCCGCGAGGCGCCCACCTATGGCATCGTCGGGTTCCTGCACGTTCTGCCGGCGCCGCTCGCCTGGATATGGCGCCTCACCGCTCCGCGCGGTCATGCCAATCCTTCGATCACCGGCGACGGCGCCGCCCTGGCGAGCGAGGGGGTCGGCTCCTTCTGGCCGTTCGCCACGGGCCGGCGGGTCGACTACGCCAATCTGATCCTCGAGCAGATGATCCTGTCGCCCTCGGTCCGCTATGTGCTGATGGCCAACCAGCATGTCGGCGCCTGGCGGGTGGGCTTCAACGGCCAGTGGCTCGCGCGCGAGTATCTGGCCCGGCGCGGCGGCGCCCGTTTCCGGCCCGATCAGTTGACGCCGGCCCGCTCACCACTGCTGGGCTATGCGCTGACCACGATGCAGATCGAGGGCTATCGCATTCCCAACTGGTTCCTGCGGGTCGAGACCCAGCCCGAGGTGGGCGAGGAGGCCTATGACGCCGGCGCGCAGCTCCTGCAGGACTTCTTTGCCCGTGAGCTCGCCCATTATGCCAAGGACCCATCGCTCGCGGCCTTCGGGCGGAGGATCATCGCCTGCTGCCTCGATGGCGGCGGTGTCGAGGATTACGAGGCGATCGCCAAAGAGGCCGCGTGACATAGGCCGGGCACCAGCCAGGGGCGCACGATCGCGCTCAGGAGGGCTCGGTGCGACCCAGGAGGAGGCCGACGGCCTGGGCGCGGTTGCGCACGCCGAGCTTGTCGTAGAGATTGCGCAGGTGGAACTTCACCGTGTTCTGCGAGAGGGCGAACTCGCGCGCGAGCTCGCCATTCGACCAGCCCTTGACCAGCCCCTCCAGCATCTGACGCTCGCGACGCGTGAGGGCCGCGATCGGGTCGTCCGCCTGGGCTTGGACGTCGATGAAGGGGAAGACCATGTGCCCTGCCGCCACCTCGGCGATGACGTCGAGCAGGCGCTCCGGCGCCTCGGTCTTGCTGACGAAGCCGGCTGCGCCCAGATTCAGCGCCTCGCGCGGCGCTTCCGAGCCGGCATAGCCGGTATAGATGACGATGCGGGGCACGCGCTCGATCCGGCGCAGCGCCTCGAGGACGAAACGCCCGTCTCCGTGGTCCATCACCCAGCCGATCACGCCCACATCGAAGGCCACGCGCGTGACCGCGTCCACGAAACGCTCGCCATCGGTGGCGGAGATCGCGAGCTCGAAGCGCGCATCTTCGCCCAAGAGGCTCTTGAGCCCGCGCAGAATGAGCGGGTTCTTGTCCGCAAGGCCCACGGAGATGGCGCGGCTGGCTATGGGGTCGTTTACGAGCAAGGCGGTGTCGCCCCCCTCTGCTGTGGCACGCGAGCACGGGGCCGGTCCTCGATTTCCGGCCGGTTGCGTGTTCAAATTATGCCAATGCTGCGGAGCCGACAAGCGGAGACGGGCAGGCTCCGCCGGCAATGGGGGGACATGGGGCGACGGTCGCGAACGGCCCCGACGCGGTCGCCGGGGAGATGGTCGGAGCGGCAGGATTTGAACCTGCGACCCCCGGTCCCCCAGACCGGTGCGCTAACCGGACTGCGCCACGCTCCGACGCCCGACTTATGGCCCGGCCCGGCCATCTCGGTCAATATGCAAGTGTGTCCTGCTTGAGCGTCCTGCAAGGGGCCTCAATCGGGCGCGTGGCAGAGGCGCGCGAGTACGGCGCGATGTGGTCGGTCCGGCGTGCGCGTGTGCGGAACGGCCCTTGGGACGCGGGCTTATTCCATTCTCCCTATGCCCAGGGTGCGCGTGCGCGGTACGGCCGCCCTTGGGCCGCTTCGCCCTACTCGGCCGCCTTGGGGTGGAGCAGGCCGCGATTGATCCGATTTTTCAAGATATTGCTGGCCTTGAAGACGATCACGCGGCGCCGCGTGATCGGAACCTCCTCGCCTGTTTTCGGATTGCGGCCGATCCGCTCTCCCTTCTCGCGCACCGAGAAGGTGCCGAAAGAGGAAAGCTTGACATTCTCCCCCGCGGCCAGCGCAGCAGAGATTTCCTCGAGAAACATCTCGATGAGATCATGCGCCTCTTGGCGCGACACACCGATTTCCCTTACGAGCGCGTCGACCAGACTGGCGCGGGTCAGTGTTGAACTCGGCATTACGCGCCCCCTCCTGGAAAGTAGAGACACCAATGGTACTGGCAAGAACGGCGAAGGGTCAATGTCTAACTGCGGCAAGGGTCTGAAAACGCAATCATATTTCAATCCGGTTGCTTGAGCGGCCCGCTTCGGGGCCGGCATGTGGCACGCATGCGGGACCGCCCCCTCTTGCCTCGCGAGGCCCTCCCCGGCCTCCTCTCGGCTCCTCGGTGCGTGGCGTGAGCGCTGCTACCAGCGCGCGAGCACGGCACCCCAGGTGAAGCCCCCGCCCATGGCCTCCATCAGCACCAGGTCGCCCTCCTTGATGCGTCCATCCTCATGGGCCGTGTTGAGCGCCAGCGGAATGGAGGCGGCGGAGGTGTTGGCGTGATCCTCCACGGTGACCACGATTTTCTCCAGCGGCAGGCCGATCTTGCGGGCGGTGCCTTCGAGAATGCGCTTGTTGGCCTGATGCGGCACGAACCAGTCGATCTCGTCCGGCGCAAGCCCCGCATCCACCAGGGTCTCCTCGATGACGCTCGCAATCTTGGTGACCGCGTGCCGGAACACCTCGCGCCCGTTCATCCGGAGATGGCCGACCGTCTGGGTGGAGGAGGGGCCGCCATCCACATAGAGGCTGTCGTGATAGCGCCCGTCGGCCGCCAGGCGGGAGGCGAGAATGCCGCGGTCCTGAATGACGCCGTGCTGGGGCTGGGCCTCCAGCACCACCGCGCCGGCGCCGTCGCCGAAGAGGACGCATGTGGTGCGATCCTCCCAGTCGATGATCCGCGAGAAGGTCTCGGCCCCGACCACGAGGGCGCGCTTGTAGGGGCCGGATTTCATGAAATAGTCGGCCGTGGACAGGGCGTAGACGAAGCCGGTGCAGACGGCCTGGAGATCGAAGGCGGCGGCGCCGCGCTGGATGCCGAGCCGGGTCTGGATGCGCACGGCCGTGGCGGGGAAGGTCTGGTCGGGCGTCGAGGTGGCGCAGATCACGAGGTCGATGTCCGAGGGGTCGATCCCGGAGCGCACCAGCGCCATCTTGCCGGCCGCTGTTCCGAGATCGCTGGTGAGCTCGCCATCGGCCGCGATGTGACGGCGGCGGATGCCGGTTCGCTCGCGAATCCAGCTATCCGAGGTGTCGACTTTCTTGGCGAGGTCGTCATTGGTCAGCACCTTTTTCGGCAGGTAGCCGCCGACGCCGCGGATGACGGACCGGATGATTGCCACTTTCCGCTCGCTCCTCGTTCCTGCTTTCCATGGCGCGTGCCACGACGGGGCGCCGGGCACCGCTGGCACCACGAGCCGCCACGGGCCCGCTCACGCGACCGCCGGCCCGAACCGACCTCCAGCCGCACCCTGCGTTCCGACAGCCGCTAATGCTCGCTGGCTGCTGCCAGGGGCTCGTCGATCGGCTCGTCGAGCAGCTCGTGGAAATGCTCCAGCTCGGCGGAAAGGCGGGCGATGCGTCCGCTTCGCGCCATGTCGTAGCCGAGATCGATGGCGCTCGCAAATCCCATGGCGTCGGCGCCCCCATGGCTCTTGATGACGATGCCGTTGAGACCGAGAAAGACGCCGCCATTGAGCTGGCGCGGGTCCATCTTGCCCTTGAGGGCGTCGAAGGCGTGTTTGGCGAGCAGATAGCCGATGCGCGCACGCCAGGAGCGCGAGATGGTGGCGCGGAGGAACTCGATGAGCTGGCGCGCCGTGCCCTCGGCGCTCTTGAGGGCGATATTGCCGGAGAAGCCTTCGGTCACCACGACATGCACCACGCCCTGGCCGATCTGGTTGCCTTCGACGAAACCGGTATAGGTGAGCGGCAGGTCGGCGCTGCGCAGCCAGGCATGGGCCTGCTTGATGGCCTCGACGCCCTTGATCTCCTCCACCCCGATGTTGAGGAGCCCGACCTTGGGGCTGGGCAGGCCGAACAGCGCCCGCGCCATGCTCGCCCCCATGAGGGCGAAATCGGCGAGCTGGCGGGCCGACGCTCCCACATTGGCGCCCACATCGAGCACCACGCAGTCGCCATCGAGGGTGGGCCAGATGGCGGCGATGGCCGGCCGCTCGATGCCCGGCATGGTCTTGAGGCAGATTTTCGCCATGGCCATCAGGGCACCGGTGTTGCCTGCGGACACGGCCGTGGCGGCCTGCCCGTCCTTGATGGCCTGGAGCGCGAGCCACATGCTGGATGTGCGCCGCCCCTTGCGCAGGGCCTGGCTCGGCTTGTCGTGCATGGCCACGGCCACGTCGGTGTGGATCACCTGCGAGCGTGCCGCGACCTTGGGGTTGCGCTCCAGCGCGGGCGCGATCCGGGCCTCGTCGCCGAAGAGCAGGTAGCGGATGTCCGGATGACGCCCGAGGGAGATTTCGGCACCGGAGATCACGACCTCGGGCCCGAAATCGCCGCCCATGGCGTCGAGGGCTATGACAAGTGATGAAGCCATGTCGCGCGTGATCGATTCTCCGGAGACGGGCGAGACAGGAGGCGGCGCGCAATGCAGCGCCACAAGCGTGAAAGAGACGTCAGAACATACCGATTTGCCCCTTCGAGACAAGCCGAAACTGGTATTCCTGGCGGCGCTGGCGACGCTCAGTCGGAGCGGCGGAGCTTGGCGAGCGCGGCGAAGGGATGGGGGGCCCCGGCCTCGTCCGAATCCGGGTCCTCGGGCAGCGTGAATGCCGCGCCGGGCCTGTGCGGATAGGGGTCGATTGCGGCGGCGAACACCTCGTAGACGGCTTGCCCGAGATCGAGGGTGCCGTCGCGGATGGCTTCGACATCGGGGGCATCGCCCGCCTCCAGGAGGAGGTCGGCCTCGCGCGGGGCGCGCGCGGCATCGGGCGCGAACAGGATGTCCAGCGGCTCGTCGATCCGGTTATGCACAGGCTCCAGCGTCACCACACAGCTTTGCTCCACCGCCGCTTCGAGACGCCCGGTGAGGCGGAAGCGGCCACGCCCGGCCGGCCGGAGCTCATAGGACACGATGAGGCTGTCGCACCGGGTGAGGGCCAGCGCCTCGGCAAGCGCCCGGCGCTGCTCGCGGTCGAGGCTGCGGGTCCCGGCGATGCCGTGATCGGGGATGGAGGCCGCGGCCACCTGCCAAGACGGGGCCGCGGGCGCGCGCATGGCGGCCTCGCCCGGCGGATGATCGGGGCCGCGATCGCGCCTCGCGTGCGCCTTCGGCTTTCTCTCGTCTCTCGTGCTCATGGCGCATCTCCCTCCGGTGCCGGCGGAAACTCGAGCCGTCCCTCGTGAAGTGCCCCCTCGTCGAGGCCAGCGAGGCGATCCCTTGCCCGGCGCATATAGCCGGCAATCGCCTGCGCCTGGGGCCGATGCACCTTGCGGCCGGAGAACATGTTGCGCAGAAGGGCCTCGATCAGGGCCTCCTCGTCGTCCGCTGCAAGCGCGGTGGCATAGGCCTTGTAGCGCCCTTGCAGCGCTTCGCTCAGCGCGCGCACCTTGCGCCCCACCGCCAGATCACCCACGCCCAGGGCGCGCATGGCATCGTCCATGGTCTCGACAAAGGCCTCGACGATGGCGCGGCGCAGCGCGCGCGCCGCCTCACCGCTGCGCTCGAGGCGAAGCAGCACCAGGCTCACATGAACGACCAGCAGCTCGAATCGCCCCTCGAGCGTGTCCGGCACGCCGGCGGACCGATAGAAACCCGGCGCGCGGGCCTGTGTCACAATGGAGCCATAAACCTGTTGCGCACTGCGCTTTCGGCGTGATCGGTTCGTGAGCCAGTTGAGCATCGGTCGACCTGAGGTTGCAGCATCGGGAGACCCGAGGGCGATGGTTCGGCGGCACGGTTCTCCACGCACTGGCGCGCCCTGGCGGTGCGGCAGATTGCATTTGCCCGTCCCAGACGGTAGGTCAAGACAGGGTTGCGGACCAGGGTGTGATTCGGACCCGCACGCGCCCGCCAAGATTTTGGGGAGCATTATGAGCCGAAACGCAGGCAGCGGCCAGTCTCGCGATCGCCGGCGCCGCCGGGCCATGGCGCGCTTCGGCCTGGTTTCGGTGCTGGTCCTCTCGGCTCTGGCAGCGGGCTGCAGCTCGATCGGCACACAGGAGGCAACCCACGGGCATCTCTTCACGCCCGAGCAGCTTCAGCAGGTGCGGCCCGGCATGTCCAAGGAGCAGGTCAAGCTGGCCCTCGGGACGCCGACCACGGTGACGACGGTCGGCAATGACGCCTTCTACTATATCTCGAACAAGACCAAGGCCGGGCCGTTCCTCGGCACGCGGGAGGTGGACCGGCGCGTGGTCGCGGTCTATTTCGATCAGTATGGCTCGGTGCAGCGGGTCGCCAATTACGGCCTCAAGGACGGCAAGATCTTCGACTTCATCAGCCGCGAGACGCCCTCCTACGGCAAGGACCAGTCGATCATCAAGCAGCTTTTCCGCAATCTCGGCCGCGGCATCGTCTATGGCGGCTGAGCGGCGCGCCGCCAATTGGCCATGGGAGGTGCCCTGCTTCCCGAGCTCTCCCGTTCAACATGTGAGGGCTCGGGCCTGTCAGAGCAGGGCGAGCTCGATGAGGGCGGCGCGCATGGCAGGCGAGAGGGCCGCGCCCGACGCGGCCTCGGCGGGCGCGAGATCGGGGGGTGCGTCGCTCACCTCCAGATAGCGCCAGCCCTGGAACGGACGGCGCGGCTGCGGACGCACCGGGACGAGGAGGGGATCGAGCACCAGCGCACAGCGGCTCGTCCCGTCGGGCTCGGCGATCTCGCGGATGTCGGCAAGGCGCTGGCGCACGAGAATGGCGCCCCGGATCACCCAGTAGAGCGATCCCCCTTCGAGGAGCGCCTGGCGCCGGCGCGGCATGTGCCGCGTGCGGTGCTCGAGCACAGCCGGCTCGCCCGCAGCCTCCAGCGCCTCGAGTCGCGCCTGCTGGCGCGCGCCGAGATGGTCCGGGCTCTCGATGCCGACGGCGAGCTTGACGAGATGCACGGTCATGACGGCGCACCCTCTCCAGCCGGAGCATCGGCCCTGGTGTTGCCCTCGGCATGGCCGCCCTCGCCATCACCGCCCCTGGCATCGCCGTCCTCGCCGATGCGAATCAGGAGCTGACCATCCGCGACCTGGGCGCCCACCTCCACATGAACGCGGTCGACGACGCCATCATGGGGCGCATGGAGAACATGCTCCATCTTCATGGCCTCGATGGTCAGGAGCGGCGCGCCGCGAGCGACGCGATCGCCAGGGACCACGTGCAACTCGGCGACACGGCCGGCGAGGGGGGCGTGCAGCATTCCCTCGTTCGGTCCGTCGCCCTGCGGGGCCTCGCCCGCATGGTCGGGCCAGCGGATCTCCGTCTGTCTCGGCCCGTCGAGAACCAGGGTCGCATTGTCGAGATGCAAAATGGCCGCGCCGGAGAGGGGCTCCGCCTCGACGAAGGTGCCGCTTTCGCCGTCGCGCAGCGCCACGGTCAGCCCGCCGTCCCGCCAGCTCAGCGCCACGGTCTTCTCCTTCCCGTCGACGCGAACGGGTAGGCTGAGCACACGCGGCGGGCCGAGCTGAAAGCCGTCGCTGGCGCTCCAGGGGGAATGAGTCTCGTTGGAAAAGCCGGCACGGCGCCGCTCGATCTCGCGTCGGATATGACCGAGGTGCGCCTTGACGCCGGTGGCGACGGCCCGGGGATCGAGGGTCGGTCCTGCAAGGGCCTTGCGCTTGCGCTCGATGAGCTCGGTATCGAGCGTGCCCCTGGCAACGTCCTCGTCCTGGAGAAGGGCGTGCAGGAAGGCGAGATTGGTCTTCGGCCCGGCCACGAGGGCGCGCTCGAGGGCGGCAATGAGGCGCCGTCGCGCGCTCTGCCGGCTTGGCCCGAAGGCGATGAGCTTGGCGAGCATGGGGTCGTAATGGCTCGTGATCACGTCGCCCTCGCGCACGCCGGTCTCCACCCGCACGCCCTCGCCGCCGGGCAGGGAGAAGGCATGCAGCCGGCCCGTCGAGGGGCGGAAGTCGTGGACGGGATCCTCGGCATAGAGGCGCGCCTCGCTGGCATGGCCGT
>JALUTE010000101.1 GCA_027058255.1 Methyloligella sp.
ATCGAGGCTGTCGATCTCCAGATCCGTGATCGCGTGGCTCTCGGGCGTGATCTCCTCGAGCGGCACGTCGCTCATCTCCGAGATGATCTTCGCCACCGTCTCGAAGGTGGATGCCTCCCCTGCCGCATTCGCTGCCGCTTCGCTGGTTGCTGCATCGCTCGACGCCATGGAGTCCTCTCTCGATCGTCGCTTGGTTCTCGTTCGTTTCGCTGGCGCTCATGTCGCGCCGGCGCCCCTGCACCCGCCGCGCTGCTGAATAGCACATCCCGCCCGCCAGTCCAGCGGGAAAGCCGGGGCCGGAAGCCGCAGGGTGGCGCGGCGCGGCAATTGGCTGTAGTGGAGGGGTGAGGAGAGGATCGGCTGTCGGATCAGGGGCGGCGATGACGGACGGGACGCAAACGGATCGCGAACAGGCGGGGGAGGGCACGGCGCAAGCGCTATCGGAGGGCGCGGGCGTGACTGACCCGCTCGAGCGCTTTCCGGTGGGCACCAGGGCGTGCGTGCGGCGCACCATCACGGCCGAGGACGTCGCCGCCTTCGCGCGCTTGTCCGGCGACACCAACCCGCTGCATGTGGATGCCGAGTTTGCCGCACGCACCGAGTTCGAGCGCCCCGTGGTGCACGGCTTCCTGCATGCGAGCCTGCTCTCCACCCTTGTGGGCATGAAAATCCCGGGCGAGGGCGCGCTCTACCTCTCGCAGACCATCGACTTCACGCGCCCCGTCTTCATCGGGGACACGGTGGAGGCGCGGGGGGAGGTGACGGCGGTGGACCGGGCGACACGCACCCTCACCATCGCCACCGAGATCGTCAATCAGAAGGGCGAGACGGTGCTGAGGGGCGAGGCGCGCGCCCGGGTGATGCGCCCGGCGCGCGATGCCCGTGTTGCCATTGCGAAGAAGGGAGATGCGGCCATGGGCGATCTGCTGGCCGGCAAGGTGGCGCTGGTGACGGGCGCCTCGCGAGGGATCGGGCGGGCGATTGCCGCAACGCTCGCCGCCCATGGCGCGATGGTGTGGATCAACTATCACCGCAGCGAGAGCGCGGCCCGCACGCTGGCGGAGGAGATTGGAGCGGCGGGCGGTGCGGCCGAGACGGTGCGCGCGGATGTGACCGACGAGGCGGCCGTTCGGGGCATGCTCGCCACCGTGACGGAGGCGGGCGCGCTCGACATTCTCGTGAACAATGCCGGGCCGAAGATCGTCTCCGCGCCGTTCGACCGGCTCGGCTGGGCCGACATGGCGGACGCCTATGCCGCCATCGTGGGCAGCGCCTTCGCGGTGATCCAGGCGGCCCTCCCGGCGCTCGAGGCGGCACGCGGGCGCATCGTCAACGTGCTCTCCTCGGCACCCCTCGCCCGCACGGCGCCCAACTGGCTGCCCTATGTGGCGGCCAAGGGGGGGCTGCTCGCCATGAGCAAGAATCTCGCCCAGGAGCTCGGCCCCCGGGGCGTGCGGGTGAACATGGTCTCGCCCTCCATGGTGGACACGGACCTGACCGCCGACATTCCCGACCGTATCCGCCAGATGATGGTGGCGCGCACGCCCCTCAGGCGGCTCGCCAGCCCCGAGGACGTGGCCGGCGCCGTGCTGTTTCTCGCCTCGCCCCTTGCCGATTTCGTCACCGGCGACAATCTCCTGGTCACGGGCGGCGAGGTGATGCCGTAAGCGGCCATGCGCCGCCGAGCCTGAGACGATGCGGGCAACGAAGGCGGATTGATCGCGGTCAATGCGCCGGCGCGCGGCCAGGCCAGTCTGGTGGATCAAGGGGCGCACAGGGATCGCACAGGAAGCGAGGGACCTCATGGACAACGATCTCCTGATCGAAATTGCATTCAGGGGCATGGATCCGTCCCCGGCCGTCGAGGCGCGGATCCGCGAGAAGATCGCCTGGCTCAGGCAATATTATTCGCGGATCACCTCGGTGCGGGTCGTGGTGGAGGCGCCGCATCGCCACCATCACAAGGGGCGCATCTATCACGTCAAGATCGAGGTCGGGCTTCCCGGGCGGCGCGATATCGTCGTCGGCCGCGAGCCGGAGAGCGACCACGCCCACGAGGATGTCTATGTCTCGATTCGCGATGCCTTCGATGCGGCCCGGCGGCGGCTTCAGGACGTGGTGGCGAAGATGGACGCCAAGGAGCGGGCGCAAAGACGGTGACAGCCGGCGCCGAGGGCGCGGCGGTCGTCGGCAAGGAGCGCGCCTCGGAGCGGGGCGATTTGTCGCCGGGATCGGCGGGGGGCGCGTTGATAGCATCCGGCCCATGGAAAACATCCGGGGCAGCATCGGGGACGGCATCCGGGCCATGACCTGCTGTACATCGCAGGGGGCTTGCGTGCCTTCGGCGCCGGCGGTGCCGATGCGTCGGCCAACGCGTCGCCGCTCCCAGGCGCGCGATCGGGGGCGGGTGCACCGCCCCGCGTGGCGGCGCGCACTCATGCTCCGGGCGCCGGCGCGGGGCGGCGTGCTCGGCCATCTCGCGGCACTGTGGGCGGTTCTGTCGCTGGTGGGGCAGGGGCTTCTCGCCGCTTGGCTCATGCCGCCGCTCCGGGTGGCCTCCGTGGGCAGCGCGCCCGCCATGGCGGGTGCAGGGGTTGCGGGCCCGCTGCGCATCATCACCATTTGCTCGGGGCTCGGCATTCGCCGCATCTGGGTGGATGCGGACGGCAACCCCGTGGCGCCGGGCAGCCCCGGGGTGCCGGACGACAAGGCGCCCGCACCCGGCCAGTCCGCGCCGACGTCATGCCATGTCTGCACATCTCTTGCCCGCTTCACGCCGCTCGCGCCAGCCATGGCTGCGCTGCCGATGCGCGTTGCGCTGGCGCGCCGCCTCCATCGCGAATGGGTGAGCGACAGGCTCGCCGGCCATCGCCCGCCCCGGCCCAAGGTGCGCGATCCGCCGGTGCCCGTCTGATTGGGCCATGGTCCGCGTGACGGGTTTCGCGCGGGCCTCGTTCAAGCACGAAGACGGAGAGAGATGGATGACCGTTCCATCGATTGCACGCGCCCGCCCCGCAGGGCGGGGGGCGCGCATGGCCGGCTTGGCTCTTGCGGCGGTGTTCGCCTTCTGGGCAGGCGATGCGGCCCATGCCGCGGATGCGGCAAGCAAGGCCGCAGGGAGCGCATCGGCGCCGATTCTGATTCTCGACCCCTGGGTGCGCCCGACACTCGGCCAGGTGCCGAGCTCCGCCGCCTACATGATCATCTCCAACCGGGGCCGGGCCGAGGATGTGCTCGTCTCTCTGGCAACGCCGGCGAGCCGTAAGGCCACCTTGCACGAGAGCCTCATGCAGGGCGGCGTCATGCGCATGCGCCCGGTGCGCGGCGGGCTGCGCATTCCGGCCGGCAAGACGGTGAAGCTCGCGCCGGGCGGGCTGCATGTGATGCTCATGGGCCTCACGCGGACGCTGCGCCCGGGAGAGACGATTGCGCTCACCTTGCGTTTCGAGAAGGCCGGCCCCGTGACCGTCCGGGTGCCGGTGCGCAAGTCGGCGCGGCGTGCCGGTGATCATGGCCATGGCATGGGCCGCGATCTCGACCGGGCCATGCGCGGCTCCCATTGAGGCGCCGCCCCCTCGGGGCCTCGCGCGCGAGGCCCATGCCCGTCATCGCCCCGGACGAGCATCGTAGCGCAGCCCCGGGGGACGCGCGACGCGCCTCGCCGGCCCGCCATGGGCCGGATTCGCACCGCACCATCAGCGCGGCCCGAACCGCACGGGACGGCGACGGGGGCGCACCGCTCATGCGCTACGGCTGCGCCCCTCCCGGCGTTCGCGGGCGCGCAGGGCCGCCCTCTCCTCCCGATAGGCGCGAAGCAGAGCGCGATGCCGCGCCAGGTCATAGGTCCAGTGGCCGCACTGCCCCCGCCTGCGCTCCGCCCTGAGCGCACTCTCGAGGCGCGCGATGATCCGCCGATGGCCCTCAAGTGAAAGGTCGGTGATTTCGCCCGGCCAGAGCGCGAGAAGACCCGGCAGATCGCGGCGTCTGTCATAGGCCCGTCGCCGCCCTTCTGCAGCGGCTCCCCACACTGCCCGCAGGATATGCCGTGCGCGCCTGTGCCCCTTCGCGCGGCGCGCCCCATCCCTGTCCGGCTGCGCGCCGGCTCTCGCCCACGCGGCCCCTCGGCCGGCCGGATCATTGCCGGGCCTGCCCCTTGTCCGTCCACCTTTGTTGCGCATGCCAGCTCCCTTGCCTCTTTGTCCTGTGTTGCACGCTCCCCAGGGGGCGGGAGTAAGTTTTCACCCAGCAAAACGGGCTTTGTCTCGACAGAGTGCTTGGGTATCCATTAACAATATTTATCTTTACATGTTTCCCGTTGAACATAATTCTGAAATTAATGTAAGTATTAACCATTAAACACTCGCCTCTCCTCAAGCATGGAGTCCCCCCAATGAGTGAAGAACAGAACCGCTCCGAAAGACAGCCTGCCGCGACGGCCCGGCGATCGGCAGCCAGGCAGATGGCATGCAACGCAGCCGGTGCCATGCGGCATACCGTGGCCGGCGCCTTCGCGGTGCCTGCGGCGGCACTCGCCGCGCCGAGGCGCGGGCGCGCCCGCATTGCCTTTGCGCGTCAGGTGGCCATGTATCTCGCCCATGTGGGCTGGGGGCTCTCGCTCACCGAGGTGGGGCGGCTGTTCAGCCGCGACCGCACCACGGTCGCCCATGCCTGCCGAACCATCGAGGACCGGCGCGACGACGCCTTGCTCGATCGGGTTCTCACCCTTCTCGAAGCGGTGGTGCGAATGCACGCCCGCACCGTCGAGAACGTCGAGGAGACCCGGTGATGGCGGGGCGCAAGAGGGCCCAAGGCGCTTCGGCAAGCCGCCGGGACAGCGCCGGCCCGCTCGCCTGGCTTGCACGGCGGCGCGATGCATCGGGACGGCCGCTCCTCAGCGAGGCGCAGCGGCTCGCCGGCGAGCGGCTGGCCCGGGATTTCTGGTTCGCCCGCATGACGCCGCGCGTCACGGCCGACTGGTCCGGCACCGTGACCTCCGGGCGCCGACGCCGCGCCGCGCCCAGCCATGGTGCCGACCTGCGCGATGCCCAGCTCGCCGCGCGGGAGCGTGTCCGCCGCGCCCTCGATGCGGTCGGCGCCGAGCTCTCCGGCGTATTGGTGGATGTATGCTGCCTGGAGGAGGGCCTGGAGGCCGCCGAGCGGGCCCAGGGCTGGCCGAAGCGTTCGGGCAAGGTGATCCTGCAATTGGCGCTCACCCGTCTGGCGCGCCATTACGGCCTCGACGAGCCGACCCGAGGCTCGCGCGCCGCCGCCCGGATTCTGCATTGGGGCACGGAGGATTACCGCCCGAGGATCACGGACGACGCGGACGAGGCAGGCTGACGAGGCCCGTGCCCGCGCACTCGCCCGGCGCCTCGCCTGCGCGCATGAGGCGGGCAAGATTGTGATGGGCCTCGTCGGCCGGCTCCGTGAGGCCGCAGGCGCTGTAGATGTCGAACGCCTCTGTGAAGGCGCGGGCGGCCTTTGCGCGGAAGGTGTCGGCCGGCACGCCCGGCAGCGAGAACGCAGCGAGGGCGTGGCCGAGCCGGTTCAGCGTGCCTGCGCGCCGCTCGGGCGCGGCCTCCTTGGTCCAGACGTCGAGGGCCTTCTCGAACGCGCGCACCGCCTGGCCGAGCCGGGGCGTGCCGCCACCCGCCGCGGCAAGCAGGGCGAGGGTGCGGCCAAGCTCATCCTGGAGCCGGGCCCAAAGCATCGGCGTCGCCTCGCGCCGTGTGTAGACGAGGGCGCTGCGCAAGGCGGCAACCGCCTGCTCGAGATCGCCAAGCGCATCCGTCCCCGACTTGCGCTGCGCGGCAACGGCGAGCGCGCGCGCCTTTTGCCGATAAAGCGCACCACGCAGCCCCTCCTCGCCCCGTCCCGGCCTTGACGAGCAGGGAGCCACGCCGGCACGCGACCGCCTGTTGCTGGGG
>JALUTE010000102.1 GCA_027058255.1 Methyloligella sp.
CACGCGCGCAGACGAAGCCGATGACGGGGACGGCGATGGGCCGCGCGCTCTCGGAGCCGCCCTCGCCATCCCCGTCATCGGCTTCGTCTGCGCGCGTGGCCGCATTTCGCACGAGAGTCCCGTGGCTTGCCATTTCCATCTCGCGCGCAAGGGCCTTGAGAGGCCGCACCAGGCGCACGAACAGAAAGGCCCAGGCCGCCGCAAAGATGAGGGCAAGCACGAGAACGCCGGGCCCCACGAACAGGATGAAGCGCGCCATGCTGGCGTCCAGCGTGCCGCTCTCCCGCGCCGCCAGCCAGAGCACCGCGCCCGCGATCGCGAGACTGGCCAGCGCCAGCACGCCGAGAAGCACGGGCAGAACGATGCTCAACCGCATGGACGCTTGCCTCTTGGAGGGCCGAACGGAGCTACGCGAATGTCATAGCAGTTTAGGCTTCGCGAGACAGCGGGCATTTGATTCCGGTCAAGGCCGGTGTCAGGAAGCGTGCGGCCCGTTCTTGTGGCGCCGCCAGGCCTCGAACATCAGGATGGTCCAGAGGGAGTCCTGCCAGTTGCGCTTGCCCGTCAGATGCTCCTGCCAGCGCTTGCGAATGGGCGTGGGCTCGAACAGGCCGCCCTCGCGCAGCCGGCGCTCATCCAGCAAATCCTCCGCCCAGTCGCGCAAGGGGCCGCGCAGCCAGGCGTCGATGGGAATCCCGAAGCCCATTTTCGGCCGGTCCACGAGGGCGCGTGGCACATGGCGATAGAGCACCTGGCGCAGCAGCCACTTGCGCTCGCCCCGGCGGATCTTGAGAGAGAAGGGGAGCGACCAGGCGAACTCCACCACCCGGTGGTCGAGAAGAGGCACCCGCGCCTCCAGCGAGACCGCCATGCTGGCGCGGTCCACCTTGGTGAGGATGTCCGAGGGCAGATAGGTGAGGATGTCGCGATATTGCATGCGGTCGATGAAATCGGGCGCGATGCGCTCGGCACCCCTGTCGGTGATGACCGTCTCGGGCTCCAGGGCACCGGGCACGAGGGCCCGCGGATCGGGCCAGTGGCTCGTCAGCTTGCGGAAGAAGCTGTCCCCCTCCTCGGGCAGGATGTCGGCGAGCTTGCGCAGCTTGTCGCTGGCAAGGCGTGGGCGCCGGCTCTCGGGCAGGAGGGCGAACAGGGCGTCGATGGCGCCGGGCGGGGTGGCGCGGATGAGGGCGGCGAGCACGCGGCGCAAGGCGCGAGGCACGCGCGCCGTGTAGCGGCGGAAGAGAAGGCCCTGGGCATAGCGGTTGTAGCCGGCGAACAGCTCATCGCCCCCATCGCCCGACAGGGAGACGGTGACCGAGCCGCGGGCAAGGCGCGAGACGAGGAAGGTCGGCACCTGGGAGGCGTCGGCGAAGGGCTCGTCATAGATCTCGGGCAGGTGGGGAATGACGTCCTGCGCCTCGCGGGGCGTGACATGGAGCTCCGTGTGGTCGGTGCCGAGATGGCGGGCAACGGCGCGCGCATGCATCGCCTCGTCATAGGCGGATTCGCGAAAGCCGATGGAGAAGGTGCGCACGGGCCGGGCGGAGGCGGCCTGCATCAGGGCGACCACGGTGGAGGAATCATAGCCGCCCGAGAGAAAGGCGCCGAGCGGCACGTCCGCCACCATGCGCCGGCGCACCGCATCGCCGAGCAGGGCTTCGAGTGCGTCGATGGCCTCGCGCTCCGAGCCCTCGAACGGTGCGGCGCGGCCCCGGACGAGCGCATCCTCCAGGCGCCAATAGGGGCGGATCTCCGGCGCCTTGCCCGGGGCGACGGTCAAGAGATGGCCGGGCGGGAGCTGGCGCGTGCCGCGATAGACCGTGTGCGGGTCCGGATAGTAATTGTGGCGCACAAAGGCGGCGAGGGCGTCCCGGTCGATCTCGGGCCGAAAGCCCGGATGCGCCTCGAGCGCCCTGAGCTCCGATGCAAAAAGGAAGAGCCCGCGCCCGCCCGGCCAGTCCTGGGCGCACCAATAGAGCGGCTTGATGCCGATCCGGTCGCGGGCGAGCCACAGCCGGCGCTCCGCCCGGTCCCAGAGGGCGAAGGCGAACATGCCGATGGCGCGTGAGATGGCCTGTTCCACCCCCCACGCCGCGCAGGCCTCGAGCAGCGCCTCGGTATCGGAATGGCCGCGCCAGGCGATGGCGTGGCCCTCGGCCTCGAGATCGCGGCGCATGTCCTCGGCGTTGTAGATTTCGCCGTTGTAGCAGAGCACGAAACGTCCCGAGGCCGAGACCATGGGCTGGCGGCCCGCCGGCGTGAGGTCGATGATCGCAAGCCTGCGATGCCCGAAGGCGAGCCCCGCCTCCCCCTCGGCCCAGGCGCCGGCCTCGTCGGGGCCGCGATGGGCGAGCCGGTCGGCCATGGCCCGCGCCCGCCGTGAGAGGCTTTCCGCGCGCTCCGTGCCGGGTCCCCCGGCCGCGGTCTCGATGAAGCCGGCAATGGCGCACATGAGGGGCTCCTGCCTCCCGCCTTCGGGCCGCCGGCTCAGCGCTTCGCCAGGCCAGCGATGATCTGGGCCGCGCGCTCGGCCAGCGCGTCGAGGCCTTGCCCCTCCAGGCCCGGATGGGTCTCGAAGGCGAGCATCCATGCGCCGCGCTGCGCAGCCGCGGGGCAGGGCTCGACATCGAGATCCGCGAAAGCCTGCTCGAGGTAAATCTCCGGACAGACGCCGGAGCCGACGGGGATGGTCTCGGCCCGCAGGGCCGCGAGAACCCGGTCCCGCCCGCAGGCAGGTGCGAAGGCATCCGGATTGAGATGGACATAGAGCCGATAGTAGGCATGCGTGACGTCCGCCTCCGGCTCCGGAATGCTCAGCACATCGCCGCATACAGAGAGGAGGGCGCGCCGCCACACATCCGCATTCGCCTTGCGCCGGGCGAGCCAGTCATCGAGCTTGCCGAGCTGGACATTGCCGATCGCCGCCTGCATCTCCGTCAGCCGCCAATTGGTGCCGATGCTGGTGTGCACATAGCGAAAGCCCGGCTCGCTCGATTCTGCCTCCGTCAGGGCCCGGCTCTTGCCATGGTCCTTGTAGGACCAGGCGCGCTCGGCCGCTTCGCTGTCGCGAAAGAGCGCCATGCCCCCCTCGCCGCCGGTGGATATGATCTTGTCACGGCAGAAGGAGACGGCGCTTGCATGGCCGAAGCTGCCGGCCGGCCGCTCACCGATGCGCGCGCCGACGGCCTGGGCGCAATCCTCGATGACGAGGAGATCGTGACTCTCGGCCAGCGCCATGATGGCCTCCATGTCCGCAGGCCAGCCCGCGAGATGCACCGGGATGATGGCGCGGGTCCGGGGGCCGATCTTGGCGGCGATGGCCTCGGGGGAGATGGCGAGGGACCGGGGGTCGATATCGGCAAAGACAGGCGTTGCACCAGCGAGCGAGACGCAGGCGGCCGACGCGATGAAGCTCATGGGTGTCACGATCACCTCGTCGCCGGGCCCGATGCCGAGGGCGTGCAAGGCGAGCTCCAGGGCCAGCGAGCCATTGGCCACGGCCACGGCGTGCGGCTGGCCCAGGCGCCGGGCCATGGCATCCTCGAAGGCCCGCACATGATGCCCCCCCCACTGATTGACGGCACCGCTCTCGAGGACCTCCACCACGACGGCGATCTCGTCCGCCGCATAGAACGGCCAGGTGCCGGCATGCGCCGTGGACTCTTCGCTCCGCGATAGGGGGATGGCCTGTGGGCGCTCTGAACGTTTCTGGTTCACAATCGCTCTTTCGTCATCAACGCACCCGGCCTGCGTGGTTCGTGCCGCTTATATGGGCGCAACGTTCCCAAGGCTGTCAACCATCCTTCCGCAGGCCCAGTGCCGCGAGCATCTGCCGGTTGATCCGGCGCACATCGAAGCGGCGCTCCGCCTTGCGGCGGCTGGCGTGCCCCATGGAGGCGATCATGTCGGGACGCTGGAGAAACCATGCCATGGCGTCCGCCAGAGGCTCGGCCTCGCCCTTGGGGACCAGAATGCCGTTCACCCGCTCATCGACCGTCTCCCGGCAGCCGCGGGCATCCGTCGTAATGACGGGCCGACCCGTGGCAAGGGCCTCGAGCACCGTGCGCGGCATGCCCTCGCCATAGGAGGGCAGCACATAGACATGGGCGCCGGCGAGAAGCGCGCGGATGTCATCCCGGGGGCCGAGATAGTCCACCACCCCCGCATAACGGGCAAGCTCGCTCTCGGGAAAACGGGCAGGTCCCGTCTCCGGCGGGCCGACGAGGAGAAAACGGGCACGCCCGCCGCGTTCGCGCACCCGGCGGGCCGCCTCGCAATATTCGCGCACGCCCTTGTAGCGCACCAGCCGGGCGATCATCAGAAAGACCAGGCCCTCCCCGAGCGGCGGCAGGGGCGCCTCGGGAAAGGCTTCGAGATCGACCCCCGATCCCGCCACAATGTGCACATCGAGCCCGCGCGGCAGGGCACCGCGCTGGGCAAGAAGGCGATGATCGTCCCTGTTGTGGAAGATCACGCCATGGCTTGCCGAGAGTGCGATGCGGTAGAGCCCCTTCATGAGGGCGCCGATGAGCCGGCCTCTCGCACCGCCGCCGTCCAGAAAGGCATAGCCAAGGCCGGTGACCATGGGAACGATGCGGGGCACGCGCGCCACGCGCGCCGCCAGCGAGGCGTAGATGGCGGGCTTGGGCGTGTAGCCCATGACGACGTCCGGCCGCCAGTCGCGGAAGGCGCATGTGAGGGCACGCATGGCCCCGAGATCGGCCCCGGGCGAAAGGCCGGTGCGGTCGAGGGGATAGGCGGCGCATTCCGCGCCGAGACCCTTGAGGGCCTCAAAGGTGGGGTCGTCCAGATCCGGGGCGAGACAGAGCACCGGGTGGCCGCGGGCGACGAGCTCGGCGATGAGAGGGCCGCGGAACAGGGTGAGCGAGGGCGCGTAGGATGCCACCAGTGCGACGCGCGGGGCCCTGCCGGCCGTTGCGGTGCGTTTCCCCTTCAATGGTGCAACGTCGCTGGCGTGTTCAATGGAGCGTCCGCGAGACATGCGGCCAGTCCTCGGCGCCGAGGGCGTGCGGGCCGACGGGGCGGGTGTCCGGCGTGTAGCCCTCGACCGTGCGGCGAAGCGTTTCATGAATGGTCTTGATGTCGTTTTCGGCCATGGCCGCCTGCAAGGTGTCGAGCGCGTCCATGAGTTCGTCCGGCGCGAGGAAGCGCTCCTGGCTGCGCAGGATGCGCTCATGCGCGGTCCCGCTCGTGTTCTCGCCGATCAGCAGTTCCTCGTAGAGCTTTTCGCCCTGGCGAAGGCCCACATAGTCGATGGCGATGTCGCCGTCGGGATGGGCCTCGTCGCGGACCTCGAGGCCCATGAGCCGGATCATGGAGCGGGCAAGATCGGCGATCTTGACGGGCTTGCCCATGTCGAGCACGAACACGTCCCCCCCTTCGGCAAGAGCCCCGGCCTGGATCACCAGCTCCGCCGCCTCGGGGATGGACATGAAATAGCGGATGATGTCCGGGTGGGTGACGGTCACCGGGCCTCCCGCCTCGATCTGCTTGCGGAAGCGCCGGATGACCGAGCCGGAGCTGTCCAGCACATTGCCGAAGCGCACCATGGTGAAGATGGTCGGACAGGTGGGATCGGCCGCATGCGCCTGGAGGATGAGCTCGGCGAGGCGTTTGCTGGCACCCATGATGTTGGTGGGCCTCACGGCCTTGTCGGTGGAGATGAGGACGAAACGCTCCACCCCGGCCTCCCGCGCCAGCCGCGCAAGGCGGAGCGTGCCGAAGGTGTTGTTCGTGAGGCCGGCCACCGGGTTCATCTCGACAATGGGCACATGCTTGTAGGCGGCGGCATGGTAGACGGTCTCGACGCCATATTGCGCGAGCGTGCGCGCGACGATGGCCTCGTCGAGGATGGAGCCGAGCACGGTGTGAATCGGCACCGGTGCCGATTCACAC
>JALUTE010000103.1 GCA_027058255.1 Methyloligella sp.
TGCGCCGGCCAAGGCCGAGCCGCCCGCCCTGCCCATGCCCGCGGTGGCAACGCCCGTTCTGCCACGCCATGTCATTCGCCCCCGCCGCCGCCTGGATGTGGCGGTGCGGGGCCGCAGCGGCCCGCAACGCAGCCTCGCGCAAGCCCTCGCAGATGCCAGCCTTCGCGCCGGCGAGGGCGCCGACTGAGCCGCCCCGGCACCCGCCAGCGCCTGCAAGGCCACATCTGCCCCGCCATTGCCGCTCCGACAAGCCATGGCTCCTTTCCTTGGCCGCCGGTTTGGTGCACATTTGTCCGGCAGGGCGCGAGCTCCCGGCGCGCCAGGGCGCGAGCCCGGGGGCATGGATGGGCCGTGGAGGCGCCGGAGGAGCGGCGATGCACAAGCGCGAGTCAATGCGGGGCGATGCAGGCGCGGGAGCCTCTGCCGGCCCCTCCTTCTCGATCACGCACGAGCCGTCCGGACTGCGGATCGAGGCACAGGGCGCATGGACCGTGCGCCAGGCCGCGCGCATCGACGCCGCCCTGCGCGCGGTAAGCTTTCCCCGCCCCCTGCCCGAGGGCTATCGCAGCGTCCTGGACCTCTCCAATCTCACCCGGCTCGACACGGCCGGTGCCTGGCTGATCCACCGCACGATCGAAGGGTGGCGACGCGCCGGCCTGCGCGTCTCCCTCACCGGCGTGAGCGAGAATTTCGCCATCCTCCTCGACGAGGTGGCCCGCCGCGGCGCCCGGGAGCTTCCCCCGCCCGAGCGGGCGAACCCCGTTGTCGAGCTTCTTGCCGATGCCGGCCGGACGGTCGCCGGCATGGGGGCGGACCTGGTGGCGCTGACGGGTTTTCTTGGCGCCGTCACGGCCACATTCGTGCGAATGCTCGCCCAGCCCTGGCGCTTTCGCGCCATCGCCTTCATGCATCATCTCGAGCACACGGGCCTGCGCGCCGTGCCCATCGTCTCCCTCATCTGCCTGCTGATCGGCGCGGTGATCATGCAGCAGGGCGCCGTGCAATTGCGCCCCTACGGGGCGGAGCCCTTCGCGGTCAATCTGCTCGGCATCCTCACCCTGCGCGAGGTCGGCGTCCTCCTCACCGCCATCATGGTGGCTGGCCGCTCGGGCTCGGCCTTCACGGCGGAGATCGGCTCGATGAAGATGCGCGAGGAGATCGACGCCATGCGGGCGCTCGGCATCGACCCGCTCGAGACCCTGGTTCTGCCCCGGCTGCTCGCGCTCATCATCGCCCTGCCGCTGCTCACCTTTCTCGGCGACATGATGGCGCTGCTCGGCGGCGGCCTGGTGGCGCTGGTCTATCTCGACCTCGACATGGTGACCTATGTGGAGCGGCTGCACGATGCGGTGACGGTCGATCATTTCTTCGTCGGCATGATCAAGACGCCCTTCGCGGCCCTCATCATCGCGCTCGTTGGCTGCCGGGAAGGGCTCGAGGTGCGTGGCAGCGCCGAATCCCTCGGCCTGCATGTGACCAGCGCCGTGGTGAAGGCGATCTTCCTCGTCATCATCGTCGACGCGGTGTTTGCGATGTTCCTGGCCGCGATCGGGATCTGAGGAGGCAAGGGGGATCATGGCCGGAGCGCGGGACAACGCGGGCGCAGAGCCCGGACGCGGTGGCGGCGGCAACGGCTCGCTGGCCCATGGGCGCGAGGCCATCATTCGCGTGCGCGGGCTCACCAAGCGGTTCGGGCGCCAGACCGTGTTCGACGGTCTCGACCTCGACGTCTGGCGCGGAGAGATCCTCGGCGTGGTCGGCGCATCGGGGGCGGGAAAGTCCGTGTTGCTCCGCTGCATCATCGGGCTGGAGCCGGTGCAGGCGGGAACGATCGAGATTTTCGGCACGGACACCGCGCGCCTCGGCCACCGGCAATGGATGGAGCTCGAGACGCGCTGGGGCGTGCTGTTCCAGGACGGCGCGCTCTTCGGCTCCCTCACCGTTCTGCAGAACGTGCAGGTGCCCATGCGAGAGCATCTCGACCTGCCCCAGGCGATGATGGATGAGCTGGCCCTGCTCAAGCTGGCCATGGTGGGGCTGGAGCCGGATGCCGCCCACAAGATGCCTGCCCAGCTCTCGGGCGGCATGCGCAAGCGCGTCGGGCTCGCCCGCGCCCTCGCGCTCGATCCCGATATCGTGTTTCTCGACGAGCCAACCTCGGGGCTCGACCCCATCGGCGCCGCCGCTTTCGACCGGCTGATACGGAACTTACAACGAACATTGGGCCTTACGGTCTATATGGTCACACACGACCTTGATAGTATCTTCAAGGTCTGCGACCGTGTGGCGGTTCTCGCAGAGCGGCATATCGTGCGCGCGGGCAAGCCGGAGGAGCTCCAACGCCATCCGGGCCATCCCTGGGTGGAGGCGTACTTTTGCGGCGAGCGGGCGCACGGGCCCGTGCATGGCGGCGCAGCACCCGAAGGCGGCGGGGCAGAACGCATATAGGGCGACCTGGCAGGCCGCAACGGGTCTTCTGCCGTGTTGCCGCGCCAATCGGGAGGCGCAGTCTCGGGGGCGGATTTCATGGAAACCAAGGCCAACCACATCATGATCGGCGCCTTCGTCATTGCGCTGGTGGCGGCGGGATTCGGCTTTCTCTACTGGCTGAAAGGCACGGGCGCCGGCCGGGGCGCGCAGACATACGCCATCCTGTTCGAGGGCTCGGTGAAGGGTCTCGCCCAGGCCGGCGATGTGCTGTTCAACGGCCTCAAGGTCGGCAAGGTGCGCAGCCTCGCCATCGACCCCGCGGACACCCGGCGCATCCGCGTTCTGGTGGATGTGCGGCCGGACACGCCCATTCGCGAGAACTCCCGCGCCGGCATTGTGAGCCGGGGTCTCACCGGCTTCGCGGCCGTGCAGATCACGCCCGGCACGCCCGATTCGCCCCTGCTCGTCGCCCGGAGCGGCGAGCCCTATCCCCTCATCAAGGCCGACTCCGTCAAGACCCAGTCCCTGATGGAGGTCGCGCCCCAGGTGCTGGGCAATGCCAATGCCGTGTTCGCGCGCATCAACGATCTGCTGGCGAACAATGAGGACTCGATCCGCCGCGCCGTGCGCAATGTGGAAGAGTTCACGGCGGCGCTGAGCGCGCGAAAGGGCGATGTGGACACCATCATCACCAATGCACGGCGCATTTCCGACCAGCTTCGCACGGTGGGCGATGTGCTCGGCAAGGTCGAGCGTGTCGCCACGAGCCTGGATGGGCTGATCTCCGCCAATTCCGAGGCCATCGGGCGGACCATCGCCAATGCAGAGGAGTTCACCGCCGCGCTCAAGGACAAGGGCAAGGACGTCGCCGTGCTGATCGACGAGGCGCGCGATGCGGCCACGGGCCTGCGCAAGCTCACGGCGCGGCTCGAGGGCCTGCCGGAGGTCGTGACCAATGCGAACAAGATGATCGCGCGCATCGACGGGCTGGTGGAGAAGAATGCCGCGCCGCTTTCCAAGACCATCGAGAATGTGCGCGCCTTCTCCGACACCCTCGCCGCCAACAAGGACGAGGTGGACGCGATCATCAAGGACGCCAGGATTCTCTCCGGGCAGCTCAAGACCGTCGCGAACAAGATGGCCTCGACGCTCGATCAGGTCTCCGCGCTTCTGGGGGATGAGAACGGCAAGTCCTTCCTCGCCGAGGCGCGAGAGGCCGTCTCCGCCTTCCGCGATCTCGCGGTCAAGCTGGAGCGCACGATCGGCGATGGGGCGGGGAGCCTCACCCGGCAGGCCAAGCGGGGCCTCAAGGAGTTCGAGATGTTCATGCGCGACGGGCGCCGCGCGGCGCGCAGCCTGGATCGGGTGCTGACCAAGATCGAGCAGAACCCGCAAAGCCTGATATTTGGCGGATCGAGCGTTCCGGAATACAATCCGACTCAATAAGCTCGCAAAGAGGGCGGAGCGGCACGCCGGCCGCGATCTGAGACGACGACGGGGTGGGCACATGAGGCGAGGTGGAAAGCTGGTGGCCGGGGCGCTCATGTGCCTGGGGCTCTCCGGCTGCGCGCTCCTCGGTGCCGGCGCCGGCAAGGCGCCTGCGACCTTCGATCTGGTCGCGCCCGAGCGCGTGCCCCGCGCCGCCCGCTCGGACTGGCAGATCGTCGTCGCCGAACCCGGCGCCGTGCGGGCCCTGGCCGGGGACCGCATTCTCGTTCGCCCGGCCCCGGCCGAGATCGCCTATTATGGAAAGGCCGTCTGGGCCGACCGCCTGCCGCGGCTTCTCCAGGCGCGCCTCGTCGAGACCTTGCAGCGTTCGGGCCGGTTTCGCGCCGTGAGCGACGGGTCCGACCGCACGGAGGCCGATCTGCAGCTCTCCACGACCATCAATGCCTTCCACATCGAGGTCTCCGGCAAGCGTGCGACGGCCAATATCGCCCTTTCCCTCAAGGTCATCGAGGAGAGCGGCGGCCGGCTGATCGCATCGCGGGGGTTCGCAACCCGTGTGGGCGCCGCCGGGCGCGGCGTCGGCGCGGCCGTCGAGGCGTTGAATGCGGCACTGCGCGAAATCCTGCCGCGCATCGCGCGCTGGGCCGCGCGCATCCCCTATGTCCGTGTCAGGCGTGATGCCAGCGCCGACGACCTCGGGGAAACGCCGGGTCCGGCCGCGGAGCGGCGTGCGCCTGCAGCCCTGCCACAGCTCTCCCGCGCCGGCTAGGGCGAGGAGAGGGCAACCCCCCGTCCATGCATCCGTCTGCCGGATGCGCCCCCAGGCGGCGCAGGCCGGTCTACTCGGCAGCGGCACCCTCCTCCGTCGAGCTGGCCTCGGCGGTATCGCCCGCCGCGGCCTTGGCTGCGTCCGCGGCGGCCTTCTCCTCGGCCTTCGCCGCCTTCGCCGCCTCTTTCTCGGCCTGGAGCTGACGCTCGGCCTCGATCCGCGCCTGCTCCTTCTGGATCATGTCGTCGCGATGGGCCGCGATGCGATCGAAGCGGCGCAGCATGCCGCCGGTTCCGGCCGGGATGAGGCGGCCGACGATGACGTTCTCCTTCAGCCCCTCGAGCGTGTCGACCTTGCCGCTGACGGCAGCCTCGGTGAGCACGCGTGTCGTCTCCTGGAAGGAGGCGGCCGAGATGAAGGAGCGCGTCTGCAGCGACGCCTTGGTGATGCCGAGCAGGATGGGCGTGCCCGTTGCCGGTTGGCCGCCTTCCTTCTCCACCTTGGCGTTGCGATCCTCGAACTCGAGCCGGTCCACCTGCTCGCCCTTGAGCAGGCCCGTATCGCCCGGGTCCTGGATCTCGATCTTCTGCAGCATCTGGCGGACGATCACCTCGATGTGCTTGTCGTTGATGGTCACGCCCTGGAGCCGATAGACGTCCTGAATCTCGTTGACGAGATAGGAGGCCAGCTCCTCCACGCCCTTGATGGCAAGGATGTCATGGGGCGCGGGCAGGCCGTCGAGCAGGAACTCGCCCTTCTCGATCCTGTCGCCCTCCTGGACGGAGAGTGGCTTGCCCTTGGGGATGAGATACTCCACGGGCTCTGCACCCTCCTCGTCGGGCACGATGGCGATTCTGCGCTTGTTCTTGTAGTCGCGGCCGAACTTCACCGTTCCCGAGATCTCGGCGATGATGGCGTGATCCTTGGGGCGGCGCGCCTCGAACAGCTCCGCCACCCGCGGCAGACCGCCGGTGATGTCGCGCGTCTTGGCGCTCTCGAGCGGGATGCGCGCCAGCACGTCACCCGCCTGGACATGCTTGCCCGGCTCCACCGAGAGCACGGCCCCGGGGAAGAGCATGTATCGCGCCTCCCCACCACGGTCGAGCTTCACGGGCTTGCCCTTCTTGTCCTTGATCACGACAGTGGGCTTGAGGTCGGCGCCGCGCGGGCTCGCGCGCCAGTCCATGACGACGCGCTTGGTGATGCCGGTCGACTCGTCATACTCCTCGCTGACGGAGAGGCCCTCGACCAGATCCTCGAAATCGACAT
>JALUTE010000104.1 GCA_027058255.1 Methyloligella sp.
CGGCATCGACAACCTTCTGGTCGGTGGCGCGGGCTCCGACATCCTGACGGGCCTTGGCGGCGATGACGACATCTTCGGCGACTGGGCGATCGTCAACAACGATCTCTCCGTGCGCGACGCGGCTGGCAATCTGATCCCGCAGGACAAGACCAACGCCATCGTTGACAGCCACGGCCTCAACCGCATCGACGTGGGCGATCCGGTGCCCGCGGGCCATCTCGCCGAGGCCCATCTCGGCCATGTGCTGGGCGACAACGGCGTCGGCGGCGAGAGCAATGTGGACGTTGCGGTGTTCTCCGGCGTGCTCGCGAACTACACCATTGTCGGGCTCGGCAACAATGCCTTCCGGATCATCGATACCCGCGGCATCGACAGCACGGCCAAGGGCGATTTCGTCAAGGATATCGAGATCCTGCGCTTCGCCGATGGCGACGTGCCGACCCAGGGCCTGATGGACCAGATCGGCGATCCCAACGGGGGTGCCGGTGGTGGCGGTGGCGGCGTTGCGCCCGGAACCTTCGAGGACGACACCATCGTCGGCACCAACGGTCCGGATGTCATCAATGCCTTGCAGGGCGACGACAAGATCACCGGCGGCCCCGGCAACGACATCATCAATGCCGGCCCCGGCGGCGACAAGATCTTCTGGAATCCGGGCGATGGGCGCGACATCATCGACGGTGGTGCCGGCACGGATGTGTTCATCGCCACCGGCTCGGCTGCGGACGAGACCTTCCGCATCGAGACCCGCGCCGCCTATCTGGCGCGCACGGGCCTGCCGGCGACAGCGCTTGCCGCGCTGACGGAGATCGTGGTCTCCCGCGACGCGGGCGCCGGCGAGCAGGTGATCGCCGAGCTCAACAATGTCGAGGACATCAAGATCGACGCGGGCGGCGGCAACAACACCTATGTGATCGCCGGAAACTTCAACAACACGGCACTCGATCTCAACACCATCACGCTGACCGGCTCCACCGGCGACGACGTGGTGGATATCTCCAACCTCGGCTCGGCCCACCGCATCGTGTTCCAGTCGAACGGGGGCAACGACACCCTGGTCGGCCCGCTCCGGCCCCAGGATGTCATCGAGCTCGCACCCGGCACGAACCTTGCTGACTATCAGGCCACCGACAATGGCGATGGCACCACGACGTTCAGCAATGGCACACATTCCGTCACCTATGAGACCGGCTCGACGCCGCAATTCGTGGAGAGCCAGCCCGGCACCGGCGGTGGAGCGGGTGGTGACGACGGTGGCCAGCACGATGGCGAGGATCACCACGACGGCGACGACCACCATGACGACGGCGAGCACGAGGACGCCGGCTATGGGGGCGATGACGAGCCTGACGAGGAGGAGGAAAGCTCCGACTCCAGCAGCTCCGACGAAGAGAGCGCCGGCGGCGGCGACGGCTATGGAGACGGTGCCAGCTCCGAGAGCGGCAGCTCCAGCGACACCTCGACCGGCGGGGATATGGGTTGGGGCATGGAGGAAGGCTTCTGCGATACGGCCTTCTCCGATTGGGCGCCGCCGTTCAGCATGGATGAGGTCTGGATGGACGGGCCCCAGGTCGGCGACTGGATCGATCCCTCGGAACCCGATGGCGACGGCATGGGCTCCGGCTCGCAGGCAATGGAGTATGCCGGTCTTGTGGATATGGGCCACTTCGACGGGAGCTGGATGGCGGAGCTCGACGCCTTCATCGACTCCTTGCCCATTCCGACCTTCGATTTCGATCACATCGGTTGACGAGCGACTGTCTCACTGCGCGGCCGGGGGAAGGGATGGCGACCATCCCTTCCCCCAGCTCGCTTTCGCGCAACCGGACCAGGAGGCGATATGAAAACGGCCATGGGGACGGGGGGCGCCATCCGGGCGCTGACCAATTTTCGAGGCGTTGTTGCCGCCCTTTTCGCCTTCTCGGGCGTGGTGAACATCCTTGCGCTCACCGGCGCGCTGTACATGCTCCAGATCTACGACCGGGTGCTGAGCAGCCATTCCGTGCCGACCCTGCTGGCGCTCTCCGCACTGGCCGTCGGTCTCTATGTGTTCCAGGGCGGGCTCGATGTCATCCGCTCCCGCGTTCTGGTGCGCGTCGGTGCCACGCTCGCGGAGAAGCTCGCCCCCCTCGCCCATACCGTATCGCTTACCCTTCCCCGGCTCGGCCTTTCCACGAACGAGGCCATGGGCCGGGTGCGCGATGTGGATACCCTGCGCAGCTTCCTCTCCGGTCAGGGGCCGATGGCCCTGTTCGATCTGCCCTGGATGCCGCTCTATCTGGCTTTCGTGACCATGCTGCATCCCTGGCTTGGCGCCATCATTCTCGCCGGCATGCTCGTTCTGGCGAGCCTGACGGCGCTCACCGAGTACAAGACCCGCAAGATCGCGGCGGCGGCCAACGAGGCGGGCATTCAGCGCAACAACATCGCCGACGCCAACACCCGCAATGCCGATGTGCTCCAGGCCATGGGCTTTGCCGGCCGGGCCGTCGCGCGCTTCCAGAATGCCAATGCGCAACATCTCTCCTTGCAGATGAAGGCGGCCGATGTGGTCGGCACCTTCTCAGGGATATCGAAAATGCTGCGCATGATGCTCCAGTCCGCGATTCTGGGGCTTGGCGCCTATCTCACCTTGAAAGGCGATCTGACCGCCGGCGGGATCATCGCGGCCTCGGTTGCCGGTGCCCGCGCCCTGGCGCCCGTCGATCTCGCCATTGCCCACTGGAAGAGCCTCGTCGCCGCCCGTCAGGCGCATGCGCGGCTGCAGGAGACCTTGGCCGACCTTCCGAGCACCGGCCAGCTGGTCACGCTTCCGGCGCCCAGCGCCAGGCTCGATGTCGAGCGCATCACCGTCATGGCGCCGGCCACCCGCTTGGTCGTGCTCAGCGACGTGGCCTTCTCCCTCGAGGCCGGCCAGGCGCTCGGCCTCATTGGCCCCTCGGGCTCGGGCAAGTCCACCCTGGCCAGGGCGCTGACGGGGATCTGGCCCGTGATGCGCGGCAGCGTGCGCCTCGACGAGGCCGAGCTCGCCCACTGGGCCGGCGATGCCCTCGGCCGGCATATCGGCTATCTGCCGCAGGAGATCACGCTCTTCGACGGCTCCATTGCCGACAACATCGCGCGTTTCGATCCCGAGCCCGACAGCGATGCCATCCTGGCCGCCAGCGCGGCCGCCGGTGTCCATGAGATGATCCTGCGCCTTCCCCATGGCTACGAGACGAGGCTTGGCGCCAATGGCACGGCCCTCTCGGCCGGCCAGCGCCAGCGCATCGCGCTCGCCCGTGCCCTCTATGGCGACCCGTTCCTGGTCGTGCTCGACGAGCCCAACTCCAATCTCGACAGCGAGGGCGAGGCCGCGCTCACCCGTGCCATCCAGGGCGTGCGGGAGCGCGGGGGCATCGTCGTCGTCATCGCCCATCGGCCGAGCGCGCTGGCCGCGGTGGACATGGTGGGCATCGTCAAGGACGGCAAGCTCGCTGCCTTCGGTCCGCGGGACGAGATTCTCAAGCAGGTCATGCGGCCCACCGTTGCGGCACCTGCGCCAGGCGAGGGTGGCGAGGCGGCGGTCGAGACGCAGCGTGCGCAGGGAGGCGCCAGGTCATGAGCCGGGACGTGAACAATGAAACGTCGGTGAGGGAGCAGGCGGAGGCGATCCGGGCCAGTCTGCATGGCGAGGAGACTGCCGAGACGATGGCGGAAGCCGAAATGGTCGACACAGCCGAAACCACCGAAACAGGCGCAACAGTCAGAAAAGCGGAAAAAGCCGGAACGGCTCATGCGGCTGGAGAGGCCGAGGCGGTGGCGGTGCCGCCGACGCCGCGCCCGGGCCGCGAGAACGATTTCGGCCTGCGCCGGCTGATGCTGGCGGGCCTTGCGGTGATGGGCCTTCTGGTGCTCGCCGGCGCCGGCTGGGCCGCCAGCTCCGAGCTTGCCGGCGCGGTGATTGCCCGCGGCAAGGTGGTGGTCGACGGCAATGTGAAGAAGATCCAGCACCGCACCGGCGGCATCGTTGCCGAGATCCGGGTGCGCAATGGCGACCGGGTGGAGGCGGGCGACGTTCTCCTGCGCCTCGACGACACCCAGATCCGGGCCGAGCTCGGCGTCCTGAAGGCTCAGAGGGCCGAGCTCCTGGGGCGCCGGGCCCGCCTCACGGCCGAGCGCGACGGGCTGGAGGAGATCGTCTTTCCCAAGGAGCTGCTCGGCGAGGATGCCGAGGCCAAGGCCATCCGGGCGGGGGAGCGCCGGCTCTTCGAGGCAGGCCGCAAGGCGCTGGCCGGCCAGCGCGCCCAGCTTCGCGAGCGCATTGCACAGCTGCGCCAGGAGATCGAAGGGCTCATCGCCCAGCGCGATGCCAAGGCGCACGAGTTGGTTCTGGTGAAAAAGGAGCTGGCCCGGGTGCAGGCCATGTATGAGCGCAAGCTCATTCCGGTGACCCGGCTGCTCTCCATGCAGCGCGAGCAGATTCGCGTGCAAGGTGAGCACGGGGCGCTGGTGGCGCAGATCTCCCGCACCCGGGGGCGGATCAGCGAGACCGAGCTCCAGATCCTCGCCATCGACCAGACCACCCGCAAGGAGGCGCAGACCACGCTGCGGGAGATCGAGGGCAAGCTCGCCGAGCTCGCCGAGCGGCTGACCGCCGCCGAGGATCGGCTGCGGCGTGTCGATCTGCGCGCGCCGATGACCGGAATCGTGCACGAGCTCACGGTCCACACGGTCGGCGGCGTCATCAGCCCCGCCGAGCCCGTCATGCTCATCGTGCCCGACCGCGAGGCGCTCGCCATCGAGACCCGCGTCTCGCCCGCCGACATCGACCAGCTTCACATCGGCCAGAAGGCCATGCTGCGCTTCTCCGCCTTCAATCAGCGCACCACGCCCGAGCTCGAGGGCCGGGTGACGCGCATCTCCGCCGATATCACGCGGGACGAGAAGACCGGCGAGCCGCATTATGTGGTCCGGATCGGGGTGGCGCCGGGGGAGTGGAAACGCCTCGGCAAGGGCCGCAAGCCCGTTCCCGGCATGCCGGTCGAGGCCTTCATCCAGACGGCGGCGCGCTCCGTGCTCTCCTATCTCGTCAAGCCCGTGACCGATCAGCTCTCCCGCGCCTTCCGCGAGGAGTAGGCGGCGCCGGGCCGGGGCCTGTCTTTCGCCGGCCCGCCCCGCTTGCACCATGGGGCTGCGCGCCCGCGGCCTCGCATTCCGCCCTCTTGCGCGGCCTGCCTCGGGTGCGCCGGCGCATGCGCCTCGGATCGAGTTGCGCCCTGCGCGGCCAGCATGGCAGTATCGGTGAAAACCGCGTCCAGAGGTGGAGTCGAGGGGAGGTGCGCCCATGCCCGCAAGAGAGCAGTTCGACGTTGCGGTGAGCCGCAAGACCCTCTTCGAGGCCCTCCTCGAGGCAAGCCGAACATTCGGCAAGGCGCGCCTGGCCGTCGAGGACATGGAGCGCCAGCCGCTCTCCTACGGGCGGATCGTGCTCGCCAGCCTCGTTCTCGGCGACAAGCTGGCGGCGCTGTCCGAGCCCGGCGAGAATGTCGGCGTTCTCCTGCCCAGCGTCCAGGGCGCCGTGGTCACGCTGTTCGCGCTCTCCGCCTTCGGGCGGGTGCCGGCCCTGCTGAACTTCACGGCCGGCATCGGCAATCTGCGCTCGGCGGTGCGCACGGCGCAAATCCGCACCATCGTCACCTCGCGGCGCTTCATCGCCAATGCCGGGCTCGAGGAGGTGGTAGCGGAGCTGGAGCAAGGGGCGAAAGGGGCCGGTGCGAGCAGGACGAACGGCGCAAACGGCGCAGACAGAGCGCACGGGGGCAGTGGCGTCCGGATCGTCTGGCTCGAGGATTTGCGCAAGACCATCGGGCCTCTGGACAAGATCCGCGGCGTTCTGCGCGCCTCGCGCGCGGCAGCCTTCCACCGCCGTTTCG
>JALUTE010000105.1 GCA_027058255.1 Methyloligella sp.
CGAGGAGCCGCAGCCGAAGTTCGCCCCCGCGACGAGGATGCGGGCCGCGCGCCAGGGCGGACGGTTGAGAACGAAGTCGGGGTTCTCGGCGCCGTCCGGCAGGTAACGCCAGTCGTGGAAGAGGTGCGGGCCGAAGCCCGTCTTCGTCACCCGTTTGCACCAGGCCTTGGGAATGATGGCATCGGTGTCGATGTTGGGCCGCATCAGCGGAGCGGCGATGCCGGTGAGGCGGGTGAAAGGCTCCATCAGCCGCGCTCCCGCATCAGTTCACGCACATCCGCAATGCGCCCGGTCACCGCGGCGGCCGCGGCCATCGCCGGGCTCATGAGATGGGTGCGCCCGCCCCGGCCCTGCCGGCCCTCGAAGTTGCGGTTCGAAGTCGAGGCGCAGCGCTCGCCCGGAGCGAGGACGTCGTCGTTGAGGCCGATGCACATCGAGCAGCCGGGCCGGCGCCACTCGAAGCCGGCGCGTATGAAGACCTCGGCGAGCCCCTCCGCCTCCGCCCGCGCCCGCACCGGGCCCGAGCCCGGCACCACCATGGCGCGCACGCCCTCGGCCACCCGCCGGCCGCGCACGACTTCGGCGGCCTCGCGCAGGTCCGCAAGCCGCGCGTTGGTGCAGGAGCCGATGAAGACGCGGTCGATGCGGATTTCCTCCATGGGCGTGCCGGGTGTGAGACCCATGTAATCGAGGGCGCGCCGCGCCGCCTCGCGCCGCGCGGGCTCGGCGAAGCTCTCGGGATCGGGCACGCGCCCGGTGACCGGCACGACCTGTTCGGGCGAGGTGCCCCAGGTGACCATCGGCGCGACCCGGGCGGCGTCGATTTCGACCTCACGATCGAAGACCGCCTCGGGGTCCGAGCGAAGCGTCTGCCAGCGCTCGAGGGCGCGTTCCCATTCGCGGCCACGAGGGGCCAGCGGCCGCCCTTCGAGCCAGGCGAAGGTGGTATCATCGGGGGCCACGAGGCCGGCGCGCGCCCCGGCCTCGATCGACATGTTGCAGAGCGTCATGCGGGCCTCGACGGAGAGGGCCGAGACCGCCTCGCCCGCATACTCGATGACATGCCCGGTGCCGCCTCCGGCGCCGATGACGCCGATCAGATGTAGCGCGAGATCCTTGGCCCCGGTGCCGAAGGGCAGCCGCCCGTGCACCCTGACGCGCATGTTGCGCATCTTCCGCTGCACGAGCGTCTGGGTGGCGAGCACGTGTTCGACCTCGGAGGTGCCGATCCCCTGCCCGAGAGCGCCGAGGGCGCCGTGGGTCGAGGTGTGGGAATCGCCGCAGACGACGGTGAGTCCGGGGAGGACGAACCCCTGCTCGGGCCCGATGACGTGCACGATTCCCTGGCGCGGGTCGAAGGCGTCGAAGAAGGGAATGCCGAAGTCGCGTGCATTCCGCGCCATCGCCTCGATGAACATGCGCGCGTCCGTGTCGCCGAGACTCTCCGTGCGCTCGCCCGTCGAGACGATGTGGTCGACGACGGCGAGCGTCAGGTCGGGCCGGCGCACCCGGCGCCCCGCACGGCGCAGCCCGTCGAAGGCCTGGGGGCTCGTCATCTCGTAGACGAGATGGCGATCGATCCAGAGAATGACCGTGCCGTCCTCGCGCTCGGCGACGACGTGCTCGTCGAAGATGCGGTCGTAGAGCGTGCGTGCCATGGCGCCCTGCCCCGGCTCCTGTCAGCTCTCCTTCCCGGCCCCCGCGGCGAGCACGGCGGGACAGCGGGCCC
>JALUTE010000106.1 GCA_027058255.1 Methyloligella sp.
CGAGCCCGATAGGCTCATGCCCTAACCCATCGTGAGGTGGGCGCCGCCATCGACCGTGACGACGCTGCCGGTCATGAAGCGCCCGGCATCGGAGGCGAGCAGCAGGAGTGCGCCGTCGAGCTCCTCGAGCGCACCGGCACGGGCGAAGGGGATGCGCGCGAGCAGCGCCTGTCCCTTCGGGCTCTCCAGGAAGTCGCGATTCATGTCGGTCATGAAATAGCCCGGCGCGATGGCATTGACCCGAACATGGTCGCGCGCGAGCTCGACGGCGAGCGCCCGGGTGAGCTGGATCACCGCCGCCTTGGAGACCGCATAGGCGCCGACGGTCTTCAGCACCACGAAGCCGAGCACCGAGGCGACATTGATGATGCTGCCGCCCTGGCCGTGCGCGCTCATATGCCGCCCGGCGGCCCGCGCCACGCGAAACACGCCATCGAGATTGACATCGAGCACCCGCCGCCAGGCCGCATCGTCCATCTCCGTCAGCCACCCCGTCGCCGCCACGCCCGCATTGTTGACGACGACCCTGAGCGGCCCCAGGGCCTCGCTCGCCGCCTCGATCGCCTGATCGACGCTGTCGCTGTCACGCACGTCGCAGGCGATGGGTGCCGCCTTGCCGCCGAGCCCCTCGATCTCCGCCGCCAGGTGCTCGAGCAGGTCCATGCGCCGCGCAAGGAGCGCCACCGGCGCTCCGGCCGCCGCCAGCGTGCGGGCAAAATGGCGCCCGAGCCCGCTGGAGGCGCCCGTCACCACCGCCGCCCGCCCATCGAGACCGAACCGGTTCCCATCGCTCATCGCGCATCCCTCCTCGCGTCCATGCCGCCCCCGGGCCAGGCCCTGCCATGGACAAGCCTAACAGACGAAATCAGCGCGCGCACTCGGGCTGTCTTCATGTAAGATGGGGCCGCCAGGATGGGGCCGTGCAACGCCGAGCCGGTTGCCCATCGGCGACGGCGCGAAGCGCCAAGGCGCAGACCAGGAGGAACGTGAGGAGGAACGCCATGCCGGCAAGAACCATGCAGGACATCCTGAACCCCGCCCTCGAAGAGCGGCGCGATCCGCGCTTTCCCGATGCACCCGAGGGATGGACGCCGGCCGATGCCGAACGCGAGGCCGGGGAGATGGGGCTCGCGCTCACGGACGATCACTGGGAGGCCGCGCGTGTCCTGCAGGGCTGCTATCGCGACGAGCCGCATCCGCGCGTGCGGCTGCTGCACGACGCGCTGGAGGCACGCTTCGAGGACAAGGGCGGCGCGAAATATCTCTTCGAGCTCTTCCCGCGCGGGCCCATCGCCCAGGGCTGCCGGCTGGCGGGCCTTCAGCCACCCCCCGGCGTGGTCGAAGGCGGCGGCGGCTCCGTGCAATAGTCGCTCCCTCACCGTCACCCCGGTGGCCGGGCGCCATCCTGCGCCCGGCGCCATCGTGCGCCCGGCCCCGTCTGCGCCCGATCCCGTCCTGCGCCCGATCCCGTCCCGCACCCGGTCTTCATCCTGGGCCCGGTCCGTCAGCGCTCCAACGCACTTGGGGGCATGCCCCGATCACCATGCGGGCCGCTTGTGTACCCCCCGAGCAAGGAATGCTCTTTTTTCTGTGAGAGTGGTTGCGCCCTCACCGCGAAAGATCGAACGTAAGACGGATCGCCGCTGCCGGGCGCTCGTGACCCGAACGCCGGTCGGTGGACACGAATGCGCGATTTGGAGAAACGCTCATGCCACAGCCCCATTT
>JALUTE010000107.1:0-1192 GCA_027058255.1 Methyloligella sp.
CGCCCCGGCGCTGGTGGACCAGTCCACCGAGGCGGAGATCCTGATCACCGGCATCAAGGTGGTGGACCTGCTCGCGCCTTACGCCAAGGGCGGCAAGATCGGCCTCTTCGGCGGCGCCGGTGTGGGCAAGACCGTGCTCATCATGGAGCTCATCAACAACATCGCCAAGGAGCATGGCGGCTACTCGGTGTTTGCCGGCGTCGGCGAGCGCACCCGCGAGGGCAATGATCTCTACTGGGAGATGATCGAGTCGGGGGTGAACAAGGAAGGCGGCGGCCAGGGCTCGCGCTGCTCCCTCATCTATGGCCAGATGAACGAGCCGCCGGGCGCGCGCGCGCGGGTGGGCCTCTCGGGCCTCACCGTGGCCGAGCATTTCCGCGACGAGGGGCAGGACGTGCTCTTCTTCGTGGACAACATCTTCCGCTTCACCCAGGCGGGCTCGGAGGTCTCGGCGCTGCTCGGGCGCATTCCGTCCGCCGTGGGCTATCAGCCGACCCTCGGCACCGACATGGGCGAGCTGCAGGAGCGCATCACCTCCACGACCAAGGGCTCGATCACCTCGGTGCAGGCGGTCTATGTTCCGGCCGACGACCTCACCGACCCGGCGCCCGCCTCCACCTTCGCCCATCTCGATGCGACGACCGTGCTCGCCCGCTCCATCGCGGAGAAGGGCATCTATCCGGCCGTGGACCCGCTCGACTCCACCTCGCGCGTCCTGGAGCCGCGGGTCGTGGGCGAGGAGCACTATCAGGTCGCCCGCCGGGTGCAGGAGATTCTCCAGCGCTACAAGGCGCTTCAGGACATCATCGCCATTCTCGGCATGGATGAGCTCTCGGAGGAGGACAAGCTGATCGTCGCGCGCGCGCGCAAGATCGAGCGCTTCCTCTCCCAGCCCTTCCATGTCGCCGAGGTCTTCACCGGCTCGCCGGGCGTGTTCGTGCAGCTCGACGCCACCATCAAGGGCTTCAAGGGGCTCTGCGACGGCGAGTACGACCACTTGCCGGAGCAGGCCTTCTACATGGTCGGCACCATCGAGGAGGCGGTGGAGAAGGCCGAGCGCCTGGCGGCAGAGGCGGCCTGACGCCATGGCAGAGAGCTTCACATTCGACCTGGTCTCGCCGGAGCGCCTGCTCGTCTCGGGCGATGCGAAGAGCGTTCTGGTTCCGGGCTCGGAAGGCGATTTCGTGGTCCT
>JALUTE010000107.1:1202-5861 GCA_027058255.1 Methyloligella sp.
CGTGCGAGGCGGCTTTGCGGAGGCGGGGCCGACCAGCCTCACCGTGCTCGCCCAGCAGGCCATCGACCTCGATGCCCTCGATCCGGCCTGGCTGGCCGAGCAGATTCAGAATGCGCGCGAGGACGTGGCAGACGCCAAGGATGCCGAGACACGCCATCGCGCCGAGACCACGCTGGAGCAGCTCGAGGCCATCCAGCGCACCCTCGCCATGGCATGAGGCCGCCGGGGCTGCCGGCCCGAGCCGCCCCACGCGCGCCCGAAGCCTAGCCGGCTCCGGCGGAGGCGGGAAAGAGCTCGCGCAATTGCCGCGGCATGGTGTGCCGCACGTCCTCCATCTCGCCTTTCGAGATCTTGTCGGAGAGCAGGGCGAACACCGCCCGCACCGCCTTCTCCGCCTCGGCATCGCTGCCAAGGTCGGTGCCGAACTCCTTGCGCACATGCGCCACGAAGGCGTCCACGGTGCGCTCGGTCAATGGCTTGCCGGTGACGCGCCAGCCCTCGAAATAGAGGCCGCGGATCAGCATGGGCAGTTGCGCTCCCAGATGCACCGCCTCCTCCGGCGAGAGCCGGTCGCGTAGCGCATGCATGGTTGCGCGCAGCAGCCGATAGACCCGCTGCTTGTCCTCCCAGCCGGTGCGCTGCATCAGGTCCTTGAGCCAGATATTGGTGAGATGGACCGTCTCGTCGATGATCTTCAAGCCAAGCGCGCTCATGAGACATGCTCCCCTTCAGGGGGCCATCCGGCGCGCCCGGTAAGATGCCCGGCGCGCGGGAATGGCGCCGATTCCGTTGCTCGGCAGCATAGGACGCGGGACGCGGGGCGGCATTGATCCCCATCAATCGGCGAATGTGGCCGACGCTCTTGATCTGGATTAATGCGCGCGAGAGGCGCGATTGCGATGGTCGAGCGCCAATCGGGCAGTGCTGGACCGGGGGGCCTTGCGCTGAGGAGCATGGATCATGGCAATGCTGAAGGTCATCGAGGTCCTGGCCGAGTCCGACACGAGCTGGGAGGATGCGGCCCAGAACGCCGTCGCCAAGGCGGCGCGCACGGTGGAGAACATCAAGTCGATCTACATCAAGGAGATGGAGGCGACCGTGGATGGCGACAGGATCGGCAAGTACCGCATCAACGCCAAGATCTCCTTCCTGCTGAAGGACTGACTGAGCCCCGGGGGTGACCCGGGGATCGGACCGGGCGATCCAGGGAAACAAACTCGGAGCTTGCCGCCCTGGATTGCCGCGTCACGCGCGGCGAAGACGTCTATTTTGGTTTGCGTCTCTGCGCTAGGTCATGGGGCGGGCCGGCGTGCCGGCGACGCGGGCGCCATCGGGCACGTCGGCAGTGACTGTCGCGCCGGCCGCAACGACGGCGCCGGCGCCGATGCGCACGCCCGGCACGATGGCTGCCCCGGTGCCGACGAAGGCCGCCGCACCGAACCGCACCGTGCCGGCCACATGCACGCCGGGGCAGATCTGCACCGCCTCCTCCAGATGGTCGTCATGGTCGAGCGTCGCGCCCGTATTGACGATGCACAGGCGCCCGATCTCGGCATTGGCGTTGATCACCACGCCGGCCATGACAATGCTGCCTCGGCCGATGCGTGCCGTCGGGGAGATGACGGCTGCGGGATGGATGAGGGTTGCAAGGCTGTAGCCTGCCGCCTCGGCCTCGCGGGCAAGCGCCATGCGGCGCGCATTGTCGCCAATGGCGATGAACAGCCCTGTCGTCGAGGGGGAATGGGAGGGCGCAAGCGCGGCCATGTCGGCGCCGAGAACGGGACGGCCATTGACCTCGCGCCCCGGCTCCATGGCCGCATCGAGAAAGCCTGCGACCTCGATGCCGGCCGCCGCCGCCACCTCGGCCGACACCCGGCCATGACCGCCGGCACCGAGAATGACAAGGGGACGACGCCCCGTCACGCCGCAACCTTCTTGAGCGCCTCGACAATGTCGCCGACAACCGTGGAGACCAGCCGCTCGTCGTCGCCTTCGGCCATCACCCGGATCACCGGCTCGGTACCGGAGGGGCGAATGACGAGCCGGCCGGACTTGCCAAGCCGGTTGCGACCCTCGTCGATCACCTCGCGCACGATCTTCTCCTCCAGCGGGCGGCCCTCGCTGTAGCGCACATTCTCGAGAATCTGCGGCAGAGGCTCGAAGCGGTTGCACACCTCGCTCACGGGCTTCTCGCTCTGCACCACGCAGGCGAGAATCTGCAGGGCCGAGATCAGCCCGTCCCCCGTCGTGGTGAAATCGGAGAGGACGATGTGCCCGGACTGCTCGCCGCCCACATTGTAGCCGTGCTTGCGCATGTGCTCGACCACATAGCGGTCGCCCACCGGCGTGCGCGCCATGGTGAGCCCCAGGCTTTCCAGATAGCGCTCGAGGCCGAGATTGGACATGACGGTGGCGACGATGCCGCCGGCGGCGAGGCGACCGCGCCGCTGCCAGGACTGGGCGATCACGGCCATGAGCTGGTCGCCATCCACCTCATGGCCCTTCTCGTCGACAATGATCACCCGGTCCGCGTCCCCATCGAGGGCGATGCCGACATCGGCGCGCACCTCCCGCACCTTCTCGCACAGGGCCTGCGGCGCGGTGGAGCCGCACTCCTTGTTGATGTTGAAGCCGTCCGGCTCGACGCCGATCTTGATCACCTCCGCGCCGAGCTCCCACAGGGCAAGCGGTGCCACCCGGTAGCCGGCGCCATGCGCGCAGTCGATCACCACGCGCAGGCCGTCGAACTTGATGTTGCGCGGCAGGGTGCGCTTGGCAAACTCGATATAGCGCTCCTGGGCGCTGTCGATGCGCGTCGCCCGGCCGATGCGGTCGGAGGGCACGAGAAGCTGCTCGGCCCGCTCGCCCATCAGCGTTTCGATGCGCGCCTCCATCTCGTCCGAGAGCTTGTAGCCGTCGGGACCGAAGAGCTTGATGCCGTTGTCCGCATAGGGGTTGTGCGAGGCCGAGATCATGACGCCGAGATCGGCCCGGAGCGAGCGGGTCAGCATGGCCACCGCCGGCGTCGGCATCGGCCCGAGCTGGAAGACATCCATCCCCACCGCGGTGAAGCCCGAGACCAGCGCCGACTCGATCATGTAGCCGGAAAGGCGCGTGTCCTTGCCGATCACGACCCGGTGGCGATGATCGCCATTGGTGAACATCCTGCCGGCCGCCATGCCCACACGCAAGGCCACCTCCGATGTCATCGGATGCGCGTTGGCCAGGCCCCTGATGCCGTCCGTGCCGAAATAGCGACGCCCCATAGCTCCCTCACCCCGTCAGTTGCACCTGCGGTTCACGTTCATTGCTGTCTCGGATTGAGATGCGCATTATGCCCGAATGCGGTTGCAAATGGATTTCAAATAATGTGAGCAAAGATTACGCCAGAGAATGGAATGACGGGTTGCGATCGCCCGCGACCCGGCGCTTCCAGATGAGGCGCCCCGGATGAGGCGCCAATGTGGCGCAGGAAAGGCCGACGTGGCGGTAGGGGGTGTCATGCCCTCTCCGCCTCTGCCATTGCGCGCCAGACGGCGAGGGCCTCGACCGTTTCGGCGACGTCGTGCACGCGCAGGATGTGCACCCCTTCGCCGGCACCCCACAGAGCCGCCGCGACCGAGCCCGGGACGCGCCGCGCCGCCACGCTCTCGCCCGTCAGCGCGCCGATGAAGCGCTTGCGCGAGGCCCCGAGCATGAGGGGCACGCCAAGGCCGTGGAACAGGGCGAGGTCGCGCAGCAGCGCCAGATTGTGGGCGAGCGTCTTGCCGAAGCCGATGCCGGGATCAATGATGAGCCGTTCGCGGGGAATTCCCGCCGCCTCGGCGGCCGCGATCCGCGCCGCCAGATCATCGTACACATCCAGCACCACATGGTCGTAGCGGGGGTCCTGCTGCATGGTCCTGGGGTCGCCCCGGGCGTGCATCAGGACCACGGGAAGGCCGCTCGCGGCGGCGGCCTCCGGGGCCTCCGGATCGTGGGTGAGGGCCGAGACGTCGTTCAGCATGTGCACGCCCGCCTCGGCGGCCCGGCGCATGACCTCGGCCTTGCGGGTGTCGATGGAAAGGCGCACCCGCGTGCGGCCGGCAAGCCCCTCGATGACGGGCATGACACGGCGAAGCTCCTCGTCGAGGGAGACGGGCTCGGCGCCGGGGCGGGTGGATTCCCCCCCGATGTCGAGCATGTCGGCGCCGGCCTCGGCAAGCCGCAAGGCATGGGCGATGGCCGCCTCGGCCGTGGCGTGCGCGCCCCCATCGGAGAAGCTGTCGGGCGTGACGTTGACGATGCCCATGACGAGGGGGCAGTCGAGCTCAAGGCCGGCCACGGGCGGGCGCGGGGCGGCAAGGCGGGCGAGCACGGGCGCGAAGGAGTCGTCGGACAGGGGAAAGGAGAGGCGCCTGCGCTCGGGCGCGGCGCGCTGGATGCGCTCGATGCCGGAAAAGGCGCGCCATCCCCCGGCAAGGCGCAGAGTGCGCAGGGGGGCGCCGCCTTCGTCCGCTGCCCCGGAGTCCGCAGGGTCCCTCTCGGACGTTGCCGCGCTCGCGTGGAGCACATCGCCGGCGTGGGTCGAATCCAGCGCGCTCGCGGCCATCAGGCCCACGGGCCGCACATAGGGCTCACCCATGGCTCACACCCCCCGCCCGTGCGTCCGTTTCCCGG
>JALUTE010000108.1 GCA_027058255.1 Methyloligella sp.
CTCGAGGAGCTCGACGGCGCACTCCTGCTGCTCGCCTCCGATGCCGGGCGCTTCATGACCGGCAGCGTCGTCACGGTCGATGGCGGCGCCCACCTCACGATGGGTTAGGGCATGAGCCTATCGGGCGCGCGCCGCACGCTGGATTTGCGGGTGGATGGCCTCGCCCGCGCACCGCAGCACGCGCCCCGCTTCGCCGTCCCGCGCGCGGCGCGGACGCGGACCCGGGCAACCCCGCCGAGGCGGGGGCGGGAAGGGCTCCAATGCCGTGCCGGGGTGCGCAACGGTGCCTGTCTGGTGGAAATGCCCATGATGGGAGGCGGGCAGCAGAGCGCAAGGCCCCAGGTCGCAAGAGACGGTTGCCCTCCCGCAGACCTCAGGCGAGCCAGCGCTTGCGGCGCTTGTAGTGCTTGACGTCGCGGAAGGACTTGCGCCCCTCGCCGCCGATGCCCAGATAGAACTCCTTCACGTCCTCGTTCTCGCGCAGCGTGGCCGCATCGCCATCGAGCACCACCCGGCCGTTCTCGAGAATGTAGCCATACTGGGCGTATTTGAGCGCCACATTGGTGTTCTGCTCGGCAAGCAGCACGCTCACCCCCTGCTCCGTGCTGAGGCGGCGGACAATCTCGAAGATCTCCTCGACAAGCTGGGGCGCGAGGCCCATGGACGGCTCGTCGAGAAGCATCATTTTCGGCCGCGACATCAGCGCCCGGCCGATGGCGCACATCTGTTGCTCGCCGCCCGAGATGTAGCCGGCAAGCGCCGAGCGCCGCTCCTTGAGGCGGGGGAAATAGGAATAGACGAGCTCCAGATCGCGGCGAATGCCCGCCCGGTCGTGGCCGCGCGCATAGGCGCCGGTGAGCAGGTTCTCCTCGACCGTCAGATGCTCGAAGCAGTGCCGTCCCTCCATGACCTGGATGCATCCGCGGCGCACCAGATCGTTGGGGGTGAGCTTGTGCACCTCCTTGCCCTCGAACAGGATCGCGCCCTTGGTCACATCGCCGCGCTCGGCGCCGAGAAGATTGGAGACGGCCTTGAGCGTGGTCGTCTTGCCGGCCCCATTGGCGCCGAGAAGGGCGACGATCCATCCCTCGGGAACCTCGAGCGAGACCCCCTTGAGGACCAGGATCACGTGGTCGTAGATGACCTCGATATTGTTCACGACGAGGATGGGTGGCGGCGTATCCGCCGCCACCCCTGCCGCATGCGCTTGTACTGCTGTTGCCATCAGGAGACCATCACTTGCAGTCACGCGGCTTGATGTTGTTCTCCTTGGCGTATTTCTCGGAGTCCTCCTTGATGAGGGCGCCGACCACCTCGCGATCGGGCTCGTAGAACTTCGAGACGATCTTCCACTGCTTGCCGTCCCACTGCTGGACCGCAACGAGGCCCGGCCCCTCGTGATTGGCGCAGGTGACCTTCACCGGAATGGTGAAGCCCTCCAGACCGAGCTCCTTGAGGCGCGCCTCGTCCACATTGAGGTTCTCGAAGCCGTCGCGCACATGCACGCCGCGGACCTTCTTGGTGTTGTGGATCTTCATGGCCGTGCGAATGGCCTCGGATGCCCACATGGCCGCCACGAGGCCGCGATTGTAGAGCACCTCGCCGACACGGTTGCGGAAGGCGGGATCGACGGCCTTGCCCCGGTCATAGACATATTTGAGGATGTCCTTGTGCGCCTTGAAATTGGCGCCCGCGGCATGGAAGGCGCCGGAGAGATAGCCCTTGGCGGCGGCGCCCGCCGGCTTGACGTCGTTCTCCGAGCCCGACCACCACACGCCGATGAAATGGTCCATGGGGAAGCGGATCGAGGCGGCCTCCTTGATGGCGACCTGGTTCATCACGCCCCAGCCCCACATGAGGATCCAGTCCGGCCGCTCGCGGCGGATCTGCAGCCAGGTGGCCTTCTGCTCCTGGCCCGGATGGTCCACGGGCAGGCCGCGATAGATGAAGCCGTGCTTCTTCGCCAGGGCCTGGAGCGTGCGGATCGGCTCCTTGCCATAGGCCGAGTTGTGATAGACGAGATAGATCTTCTTGCCCTTGAGCTTGTCCATGCCGCCTTCACGCTCGCCGATATATTTCACGAGCGCCGAGGCCTGGCTCCAATAGGTGGCGGGGAAGTTGAAGATCCACTTGAAGATCCGGCCATTGGCAGCCGAGGTGCGGCCATAGCCCATGGAGTGGAGCGGGATCTTGTCCTTGGAGACCTTGGGGATGAGCTGATAGGTGATGCCGGTCGAGAGCGGCTGATAGAGCACGGCGCCCGATTCGCCCACATTCTTGGTCTTCTCGTAGCACTCGACGCCCTTCTTGGTGTTGTAGGCGGTCTCGCAGGGCACGACCTTGATCTTGACGCCATTGATGCCGCCGTCGCGCTCGTTCAGCAGCGTCCACCAATCGGTCCAGCCATTGGCAAACGGAATGCCGTTCGGCGCATAGGGGCCGGTCCGGTAGTCCATGGACGGCACCGTGATCTCGTAGGCGCTGGCCGTGCCGGCGCCCAGGGCGGGCGCGAGCGCAAGCGCGAGCGCGGCGGCCGCCGATGCTTTCACGAGCGTTTTCAGCATTTTCCTTTTCCTCCCTACTGCATAGGAACAAACGGGCGAAACCTTCCCGTGGAATTGGACGGCGCCCGCCTTCTCGGGTCAAGCGCGCCTTAAGGCGAATAGGCCTGGCCGCACCGGCGGCGTCGGGCGTGGGCCCGCTCGGCTAGAGCGCGGCCCGGGCCGCTCAATGCGGGAGCGACCAAGCCTGGACCGCTCAGTGCGGGAACGGCCAAAGTCGCAGTTTCTCCTTGGTGATCTGCCACAGCCGCGCGAGCCCGTGCGGCTCGACGATCAGAAAGAAGATGATCAGCGAGCCGAGCAGGATGAGCTTCACATGCTCGGCGAAATTGGTGCTGAGCCCCAGCCCCTCGACCAGCACCGCCTCGAGGCCGATGGGCAGGAGCACCAGGAAGGCCGCGCCGAGGAACCCGCCGAGCACCGTGCCGAGGCCGCCGATGATGATCATGAACAGGACGTCGAAGGATTGCTGAATGCCGAAGGTCTCGCCCGACTCGGCCGCGCCCAGATAGATGGCGAACATCATGGCGCCCGCGACGCCGATATAGAACGAGCTGACGGCAAAGGCGAGGAGCTTGGTGCGCAGGGGGCGAATGCCGATGAGCTCGGCGGCGATATCCATGTCCCGGATCGCCATCCACGCCCGCCCCACATGGCCGCGCGCCATGTTCTTGGCGGCGAGCGCCAGAACCGCGACGATCGAGAGGGTCACCAGATAGCGCACCGCAGGCACGGCCTCGGGCCCCGTCAGGCGGAAGCCGAACAGGTCGCGCGGCGGCACGGTGATCTGGCCCGTGGCGTTGTAGTTGAAGAACCAGGGCACCTTGTAGAAGAGCCAGATGATGAAGAACTGCGCCGCCAGCGTCGCCACCGCCAGATAGAACCCCTTGATGCGCAGGGACGGCAGGCCGAACAGAAGGCCGACCGCCGCCGTGATGAGGCCGGCGAGCGCGAAGACGACTAGCATGTTCATCTCGGGAAAGCCGGTCATGAGCTTGTAGGAGGAATAGGCGCCCACCGCGAGAAAGGCGCCGGTGCCGAGCGAGACCTGACCGCAATAGCCGGTGAGGATGTTGAGCCCGATCGCCGCCAGCGCATAGATCAGGAAGGGCAGGAGAATGGCGTTGACCCAATAGTCGTTGAGGACGAAGGGAACGACGCCGAAGGCGATGGCGAGGATGCCCGCCAGCATGTAGCGGTCCTGCGGAATGGGGAAGATCGCCTGGTCGGCGGCGTAGCTGGTCTTGAACTGCCCGGCTTCACGGTAGAGCATGGTCTCTCACCCTTCTGCCCGTCTCACACGCGCTCGATGATCTTCTCGCCAAACAGGCCCTGGGGCCGGAACAGCAGGAAGACCAGCGCAAGCATGTAGGCGAACCAGTTCTCGATGGCGCCGCCCACATAGGGTCCCGCATAGATCTCGGCGAGCTTCTCGCCGACGCCGATGATGAGCCCGCCGACGATGGCGCCGGGTATTGACGTGAAACCGCCGAGAATGAGCACAGGCAGGGCCTTCAGCGCGATGAGCGAGAGCGAGAACTGAATGCCCGACTTGGCGCCCCACATGATGCCCGCCACCAGCGCGACAATGCCGGCGACCGACCAGACGATGATCCAGATGGTGGAGAGCGAGATGCCGACCGAGAGGGCCGCCTGATGATCGTCCGCCACGGCACGGAGCGCCCGGCCGATGCGGGTCTTCTGGAAGAAGATGGCGAGCACGGTCACCAGGATGCCGGCGGTGACGGCCGCCACCACCTCGATCTTCTCCACATAGATGTTGAAGGTGTCGAGCATCCAGTCGCTGGCGCCCTGGGGCAGGCCGAGATCGAGCACCTTCACGTCCGAGCCCCACAGAATGTCGCCCGCCCCCTCCAGCACATAGGCAAGACCGAGCGTCGCCATGAAGAGGATGATCTCCTCCTGGTTGACGAGCGGGCGCAGCATGAGCCGCTCGATCAGGATGGCGAGCACCACCATGACGGCGACGGTCACCAGGATCGCGGCCCAGGGCGGCAGGGCGAAGGCGGGATTGTTGGTGTGGATGAAGGGGATGGTTCCCTGCAACAGGCCGACAAGCGTGAGGCCGGCGAAGAGCGCCATCACACCTTGCGCGAAATTGAACACGCCCGAGGCCTTGAAGATCAGCACGAAGCCGAGGGCGACGAGGGAGTACATCACGCCCGCCATCAGGCCGCTCAGAACCGCCTCGATGAAGAAGGAGAACTCAGTCATTCGGAACTCCGAGATAGGCGTCGATGACCCGCCGGTCGGCCTGCACCTCCTCCGGCGTGCCGTCGGCGATCTTCTCGCCGTGATCGAGCACCACGACCCGGTCCGAGAGGTCCATCACCACGCCCATGTCGTGCTCGATGAGGGCGATGGTGGTGCCGAACTGCTCGTTGACGTCGATGATGAAGCGGGACATGTCCTCCTTCTCCTCGAGATTCATGCCGGCCATCGGCTCGTCCAGCAGCAGCAGGTCGGGCTCCATGGCGAGCGCGCGGCCGAGCTCCACCCGCTTTTGCAGGCCGTAGGGCAGGCGGCCCACGGGCGTCTTGCGGATATGCTCGATCTCGAGGAAGTCGATCACATGCTCGACGAACTCGCGGTGCTCGAGCTCCTCGCGCCGGGCGGGGCCCCAGTGCAGCGCCTGCCAGAGAATGCCGCGGCGCATCTTCAGCGCCCGGCCCGTCATGATGTTGTCGAGGGTGGTCATGCCCCGGAAGAGCGCCACGTTCTGGAAGGTGCGGGCAATGCCCTGGGCGGCGGCGAAATGCGGGCGCATGCGCCGCCGGAGCTGGCCCTTGAAGGCGATGCGGCCCTCCTGGGGATGATAGAAGCCGTTGATGACGTTGAGCATGGACGTCTTGCCGGCGCCATTGGGCCCGATGATGGCGCGGATCTCGCCCTTGGCAATGTCGAAGCTCACATTCTGCAGCGCCTTGACCCCGCCGAAGGCCAGCGAGACGTCCTCCACCGCCAGCAGGGTTTCCTTCGGCGCCGGCGCTGGCGCCGCGCCAGCGCCATGGCCGGCCGCTCTCTCCTCGGCCGGTGCCGTGTCGTTCTCGGGAGCGTCGGCCACGGCGGCTGCAGCCGCCGGCGCCTCGGCCGTGGTTACCTCGGCATTCATTCGGCGGCCTCTTTGAACTCAGCCTGGCCCTCGGGCGGGTAGATCTCCATGTCGACAATACGCACATCGCCCTCGATCACGCCCTTGCGGCCGTCCTCGAAGGTGACCTCGGTCGCGATATGGCATGTGCTGCTGCCGTCATAGAGGGCCTTGATGAGCGGAGCGTAGCGCTCGGCGATGAAGCTGCGCCGCACCTTCTGCGTGCGGGTGAGCTCGCCATCGTCCGCGTCGAGCTCCTTGTGCAGGATGAGGAAGCGGCGGATCTGGGATCCGGCCACGTCCGGCTCGCGCGCGAGGGAGCGGTTCACCGCGTCCACATGGCTGCGGATCATCTCATAGACTTGCGGATGCGCCGCCAGCTCCTGATAGCTCGCATAGGCGATGTTGTTGCGCTCGGCCCAGTTGCCGACCGAGACGAGGTCGATATTGATGAGGACGGCGCAATAGTCGCGGCCATGGCCGAAGGCGACGGCCTCCTTGATGTTGGGGTAGAACTTGAGCTTGTTCTCGATATATTTCGGCGCGAACAGGGTGCCGTCATTGAGCCGGCCCACATCCTTGGCACGGTCGATGATCTTCAGATGGCCGCGGCTGTCGAACAGGCCCGCATCGCCCGTATGCACCCAGCCATCGGATGTCTTGGTCGCGGCGGTCGCCTCGTCGTTCTTGAAGTATTTCACGAATACGCCCGGCGAGCGGAAGAGCACCTCGCCATTGTCGGCGATCTCGATCTCCACCTCGGGCGCCGGCTTGCCCACCGTGTCGGGATAGATCTCGCCGTCCGGCTGCAGCGCGATGTAGACGCTCGCCTCGGTCTGGCCGTAGAGCTGCTTGAGGTTGAGGCCGAGAGAGCGATAGAAGCTGAAGATCTCCGGGCCGATCGCCTCTCCGGCGGTGTAGGCCACCTTGAGGCGCGTGAAGCCCATGCGGTTGCGCAGAGGCCCATAGAGCAGAATGTCGCCGAGCCTGTAGAGCAGCCGGTCCTTGAGAGAGACCGGCGCGCCATTGAGGATGTCCTCGCCGCAGCGCTTGGCCACCTTCAGGAAATAGTGGAACATCGCCTGCTTGATGCGGCTCGCATCCTCCATGCGCACCATGATGTTGGTGAGCATGTTCTCGAACACGCGCGGCGGGGCGAAGAAATAGGTCGGGCCGATCTCGAGGCGGTCCTGCAGGATGGTGTCGGGGCTCTCGGGGCAGGAGACGCAGAAACCGGCCGCATAGGACTGGCCATAGGAGAAGATATGATCGCCCACCCAGGCCATGGGCAGATAGGCGATCATCTCCTCCGTCTCGTCGAGATTGTCGAAGGCGTTGGCGTTGCGCGCCGAGATGACGATGTTGTCATGGCTCAGCACGACGCCCTTGGGCTTTCCGGTCGTGCCCGACGTGTAGAGGATGACCGAGGTGTCCGTGCCCTTGCCGGCGCGGATGCGCTCTTCCCAGCGGGCCTCGAGGTCCGGCTCCTTGGCGAGCCGTTCCGCGCCCATGGCGCTCACCTGCTCGAAACTCTTGAGGTGGGTGTGGTCGTAGGCCTCCAGGCCGCGCGGATCGTCATAGACGATGGTCTTGAGCGAGGGCACCTCCTCGGCAAGGGAGAGGAGCTTGTCGACCTGCTCCTGGTTCTCGACCACCGCGAACTTGACCTCGGCGTGGGAGAGCACATAGGCCATCTCCTCGGCGACCGAGTCCTGATAGACGGGAACGGGAATGGCGCCGAGGCTCTGGGCGGCGACGAAGGTCCAGTAGAGCCGGGGGCGGTTGTCCCCCACGATGGCGACCGTATCGCCCGGCGCCAGGCCGAGCTGCTCGAGGCCGAGGGCGAATCGCATCACCTCCTCGCGCACCTGGCTCCAGCTCCAGGTCTGCCAGATGCCGAGATCCTTTTCGCGCATGGCGGGCCGCTCCGCGAAGATGCGTGCATTGCGCAGCAGCAGCTTCGGCACCGTATCGTGTGCGTCGCTGCGCGCGGTGATGGCGGCTCCCCTGTCCTGACCCATGGATTGTCCCTGGATTGTCCCGAGTTCCCACCCCCCTCGGGCCGCGAGGAGGGCTTTCAGCTCCCATATCTGTCCAGCGAAAAGACGGCCCGTCTTTTCGTCGGGGCAGTGTTTGCTTGCGTTGATGGACCCTGCCCATCGAGAACGATACCAAGGTTGAACACCCGAGCAAAGTGTCGCGCCTGGCGGGGGTAAAGGCAGTTTCCCCCATTGGAGGGATTGTCGGTCGGATGGGCGCCATCCACAATTCAACTATCTGACATGAGGCCGAATTTTCGCCAAGTCTTGAGCGAGGCGCAGGGAGGTGTCAGCCCCCGTTCCAGACATGGCGAAAGAGCCTTGCATGCGTGGAGGCCAGGGAGGCGAGATGGTCGAGGAACTCTATCACTATATCGGCGGTGAGCGGGTGGCGGGGTGCTCGGGACGGACGGGGGACGTCTACTGGCCGATGACGGGCGAGGTGGCGGCAAAGGCGCCCTATGCCTCGGCCGAGGAGGTGCGCAAGGCCGTCGAGAATGCCAAGGCGGCCCAGCCCGCTTGGGCGGCGAGAAGCCCGCAGGCGCGCGCCCGTGTGCTCTTCCGTTTCCTCGAGCTTGCCCGCGAGGCCTATGACGAGCTTGCCCTGACGCTTGCGCGCGAGCATGGCAAGACCATTCCCGACGCCAAGGGCGATCTGCAACGGGGGCTCGAGGTGGTCGAGTTCGCCTGTGGCATTCCTCACCTGCTCAAGGGCGAGTTCAGCGAGGGGGTCGGCCCCGGCATCGACATGTACTCCATGCGCCAGCCCCTCGGCGTGGTGGCCGGCATCACGCCCTTCAACTTTCCGGCCATGATCCCGATGTGGAAGTTCGCGCCTGCCATCGCCTGCGGCAATGCCTTCGTGCTCAAGCCGTCCGAGCGCGACCCCTCGGTGCCCCTCCGGCTCGCCGAGCTCATGGTCGAGGCGGGCCTGCCGCCGGGCATTCTCAACGTGGTGATCGGCGACAAGGTGGCCGTGGACGCGCTGCTCGACGATCCGGACATCGCCGCCATCGGTTTTGTCGGCTCCTCCGCCATCGCGTCCTACGTCTACGCTCGCGGCGCGGCCAATGGCAAGCGGGTGCAGTGCTTCGGCGGCGCCAAGAACCACATGGTCATCATGCCGGACGCGGACATGGATCGGGCCGCCGATGCGCTCATCGGGGCGGGATACGGTTCGGCCGGCGAGCGCTGCATGGCGATCTCGGTCGCCGTGCCCGTGGGCGAGGTGGCGGCGGAGGCGCTGATGGAGCGTCTGGTGCCGCGCGTCGAGGGTCTCAAGGTCGGCCCTTCCACCGATCCGGATGCCGATTTCGGGCCATTGGTCACCCGCGAGGCGCTGGAGCGGGTGCGCAACTATGTGGCCATCGGCATCGACGAGGGCGCCGAGCTCAAGGTGGACGGGCGCGACTTCGTCATGCAGGGCTATGAGAACGGCTTCTACATGGGCGGCTGCCTGTTCGACCATGTGCGCCCCGAGATGCGCATCTATCGCGAGGAGATCTTCGGCCCGGTCCTCTCGGTGGTGCGGGCCGGCTCCTACGAGGAGGCGCTGCGCCTGGCCTCGGAGCATGAATATGGCAATGGCGTTGCGATCTTCACCCGCGATGGTGACACGGCGCGCGACTTCGCCTCCCGCGTCGCCGTTGGCATGGTTGGGGTGAACGTGCCGATTCCGGTGCCGCTGGCCTTCCACACCTTCGGAGGCTGGAAGCGCTCGGGCTTCGGCGACCTCAACCAGCACGGCCCCGATTCCATCCGCTTCTACACCCGCACCAAGACGGTGACCTCCCGCTGGCCGAGCGGGCTCAGGCAAGGGGCGGAGTTCGTCATGCCGACCATGCGCTGACGCGCCGCCGCCGGCCCCTCGACCCCGCATGCGGACATCCGATTGCATTTTCAACGTCTTCGCAATAGCGTGCCGCAAGCGCAGACGGGGCGACATGCGCAAATGCCCCGCGCGCGTCGCGTAAGACACCATGCCGGGAGAGGAGACGAGCCATGAAGGGGAAGCTGTCGCGGGGCAAGCATCGGATCGACCGGCGTCGCTTCCTGAAACTCTCCGGCACATCGGCCGCGCTCGCCGCCGGCGTTGCCGGCTCGGGGGCCGGCATGACCGGTCTGGCGGCTTCGGCCGCTCCTGTCGCTGCGGCCATCGCCGGACGGCTCAATCGCCCCGCGGACCTGCCGGCCTCGCCCAGCCCCCGCGTGGTCATCGTCGGGGGCGGCTGGTCCGGCCTCACCATGGCCAAATATGTCAAGAGGGAAAACACGGCGTTCGACGTCGTTCTGGTCGAGCCGCGGGCCCTGTTCATGTCCTGCCCCCTGAGCAATCTCTGGCTTGGCGGGGTGATCGGCGTCGACATGCTGCTGCATTCCTACCTGGATGCCGCCAAGGCGAACGGCTACATCTATTTCCAGGCCAGCATGGTGGATCTCGACCGGGAAAGCCGGCGGGTCTATACCGATCGCGGCTTCATCGGCTACGACTATCTCGTGCTCGCGCCGGGCATCGACTATGACTATGCCTCCCTCGGCGTGAGCGACCCGGCCGAGCAGGTGGCACTGGCCCAGAGCTATCCGGCGGGCTTCCAGCCTGGCTCCGAGCTTCTCTCCCTCAAGGCCAAGCTCGATGCCTTCGAGGGCGGAACCTTCCTCCTCACCGTGCCGACGGGCAATTACCGATGCTATGCGGGGCCCTATGAGCGCGCCTGCATCATCGCCGCACACATCAAGAGGAACGGCATCAAGGGGAAGGTCGTTCTTCTGGACCCGCACGAGGAGCCCGTGATCCAGGCCGAGGGGCTGCTCGCCGCCTTCGAGGAACTCTATGACGGCGTGCTCGAATATGAAGCGACCGTCAAGATCGAGGGCGTCGATCTCGTCAAGAAACAGGTCATCACGGAGTTTGGCGAGGTTGCGTTCACGGATGCGGCGATCTATCCGCGCATCCGCGCCGCACGGCTCATCGAGACGGTCGGCCTTGCCGATCCGTCAAGCCCGCAGAAGGAGGCGGCGGTGCATCCGCTGCGCTACCATGTGAAAGGCGACGAGCGCGTCTACGTCACCGGCGATGCCCGGCCCATGCCGTTCTCGAAATCCGCCAACACCGCCAATACGGAGGCGCACACGGTCTCTCGAATCATCGCCGCCCATGCACTCGGGCGGCCCGCCGAATGGGAGAGCCCGACCACCACCTGCTATGCCATGGTCGATCCGATCAAGCGGGAGTCCATCATGGTGACCACCCGCTACAAGCACGACGGCAAGGGCGCGGGGTGGGACTTCGCGGACAGCGAGGCCATCAACGACCGCAGTGCGAATCTGGGCAAGGACAATCTCGCCTGGGGCGTCGGCCTGTACAATGACATGTTCCTGTGAGCGGGGCGCCCCGCCCGGCCTGCCCGCTCCGATGGTGATTGTCCGCCTCGCGGCGCTCAGGCCATGCGTCCGCTCGCATGGGCGAGCAACAGATAGACGCGCCCCGTCTCCGAGACGAGATAGTTCTGGATCGTGCCGCCGGCCGGGTCGCGCTGGTCCGCCTCGCGCAGCAGGCGCTCGAAATCCATCAGATAGCGATTGACCGTGTTGCGGAAGTCCGCATCCGCCTGATAGCGCCGGCAGATCTCGTCGAAGGTGATCTGACCCTGGCTGGTGTAGAGCTGGCGCGAGAAGATGCCGCGCTCGCCGCTGCGATAGCGCGACCACACCTCGGCGGCCGTATTGGCATCGAGGGCCGCCGCGATGCTGTCGATATTGAGCGCGCCTCTCGGCCCGGTCGGCCCGGTCGTCAGCGCGCGGCCCGGAGGGCTCGAAGGCGCGCCCGCGCTCCGCTGAGTCTCATGTGCAAGGGCCCGGTCCGAGGATGTCGGCGGTGTCTGCCCGGCCCGACGGTTCCCGCTCTGGGTCTCGCTCTCGTCTTGAGAGGCGCGCGCCAGCAGATCGCCCAGGGACCAGCTGCTCTCGCGCACCGCCGCCCGAGCCTGGCGCTGGGCCTGTTGCGATTGTCCGGCCTCGCCAGCCGCATTCCGCCCGCCTCGTCCTTGCGGGATGTGCTTGGCCAGGCTGTCCGCCACATGCTCGAGCCCCCGGCCAGCCTCCGGTGCCGATGTTGGGGCGCCGGAGCGCTCCCCGCTCGGCTCGCCCGCCCGGCTCCGCCCCGGCTCGTCGCCGCGCCGCCGCAGGCCGCTGCGATAGGCGCCGGTGAGAGAGCCGGATGCCGTTGGCTCCACCCTGGGAGAGGGCGAGACATCGCGGGCCGCCGCCTGTCGGTCGACGAAGTTCGTGAGCTGCTCGAGGGCATCGATCTGATCCTTGAGCGCGGTGCGCATGGCCTCGGCGCTGCTCCTGGTCGCCGAGGGAAGCTGCTCGATCTGCTCGCGCAGCCTGTCCTGCGTCGCCTCGAGCTCGCTGGCCGCCTTCTCCGCATAGCCGCGCACGTCCTCGGACGTCTCGGTGAAACGGGTGGAAAGGCTCGCGAGCTGATTGCGCACCTCCCGATCCACGTCCGAGAAGCGCTCGCGAAGCTCTGCCAGCGTGCGCTCCGCCTCTTCGCTGGCCCGGGCGCGCAGGGCAGCGAGCTGCTCCGTCGCCGCCTTGCTGCTCGCCTCCGTCCCCTGGGCGAGCTCGCTCGCCACGTCCCGCGCCCGGCTCTCGGCATCGCTCAGCGAAGCGTCCAGCCTTTCCGAGTAGCGTTGCATCAATGTGTCGAATTCCCGAGCCCTCTCGGACAGCCTTTCGAGGAGCGAGGAAATCTCGTTGTGTCGGGACTCGAGCACGGTGTCGATCTTGAACTGGGACGATTCCAGCATGTGTGCGGCCTTGATGATCGACTGGCCCTGATTCTCGAACCGGTCGGTGAGGCCGTGAATCTGGCTCAGAAGCTGTTCGGAGACCTCCTTGAGAAGCTGCGCCTGGCTGGCCAGCCCTTCGATGGTGCGAATGGACTGTGTGGTGATGTTCTCGCTGGTCTGCTGGACCGCCTCGATGCCGCGCCTCAGCGTTTCGTCGATATCGATGGACTGACGCGTGAGCGTCTCGGAGAACGCGCGCGCGTGGCTTTCCATCGCCTCGCGCAGCGCGGCGGCCTTCTCGCTCACGGCCCGATCCATGGCCCGTGTGCCCTCCACGATGGTCTTGTCCAGCGTCTCGAGCCGCTCGGCGAAGGCCTCGTCAATGGCCCGGGTACGCTCGACCAGGGCCTTGTCGAGCGCCTCGGAGCGCGCTGCAAGTGCGCTTTCGATCTTGGAGCTGGTGCGCACCAGCGAGGCGTCGAGCGCTCTCGCCTTCTCCGAGAAGGTGGTATCGAAGGCTTGGAGCTTCTGCCCCATGGATTTGTCCAGGGCGTTGGCCCGTGTGGCGAGGGTGGAATCGAGTGCCTTGGCACGGGTGGCGAGCGTGGAGTCGAGTGCCTTGGCGCGGGTGGCGAGCGTGGAGTCGAGTGCCTTGGCGCGGCTCGCGAGCGTGTGGTCGAGGGTCCGGGTGTGCTCGGCCATGTTGGTCTCGACGGCGCGCATATAGTCCTGCAGCACCGTCTGGAGGTGCTGGGTGCGCTCGGAAAGCGCGCTCTCCAGCCCGCCGGTGCGCTCGGCGAGTGCGCTCTCGAGGGCCGTGAGATTGCGGCCCGCACCCTCGATGATCTTGGTGAGCCGCATCTGCTCTGCGCCCAGCTTCTCGAGCAGGGCCGGCACCTCTGCGGCGATGCGCTTGTTCATGTCGCCCAGGGTCGAGAGCAGCACATTGCCGCGCTCGGAGAGGAGCTCTGCGGTCTGATCCGAGGTCTCCTGCAGCTTGGAGGTGAGCTGACGCCCGCTCGCGTCCACGCTCTGGGCGAGCGTCTGGGTGGCTTGCGCCAGCGCGCGCGTCGCCTGATCGCCCGCGATCGCAATGTCGCGCGAGACCTTGGCGCCGATCCCGTGCAACACCTCGCTCACGCGTTCGCTGTTGTTTGCCAGTGCCTCGCGCTCGCTCGCCAGCTCGTCGATCAGGCTGCGGATGCGCAGCTCGTTGTCGCCATAGGAGCGCTCCAGCGCCGCCACCTCGTTGTGCACCAAAGCCTCCAGCTCGCCGGCCCGCCCGAGCGCCCGAGAGATGGCGTCGTTCATGGCGGCGACCTGCCGACGCACCGTCTGGCCGAGGGAGGCGATGGACTGCTCGGCCATCCGGTCCGGCTCGGCGAGGCGGACCGCGACCTCGGTCATGGCCGAGGACATGAGCCTGAGCTCCTGCACCCGCCAGACGAGAAGGGCGAGAAACCAGAAGAGCGCAATGGGAATGATGACCGTGGCGGCGACCGTCATGGCCGCGGGCGTGGTGAAGATGGCCCACGGATTGCCGGAAAGGCGCTCGAGCTCGGCACCGATCAGCGCCCAGCCGAGGAGGCCGCCGATCACGAGCCAGACGCCCGAGGCGATGGCTGCGCCGATGAACGGCCTGTGGGAGGGGCGCTGCTGGAGGGCGAAGATCAGCCCGCCGATCGAGGGCGCGTCGTCATTGGCGGCGATGTGCTCGCGCGCCGGGGCGGCGCCGCGCCTGCGCCTGCCCGTGCTGTCTGTCGTGTCGCCGGCGGTCTTGCCGCGCGCGCGGGCGCCATCTCCGCTTTCGGCCGCGCTCGTCGCGCGGGGCGCAGGGGACGTCCCGGCACCGCCTTGTCCCGCGCTGGCGAATTTGGCGAGGCTCCGCGCAGACTGCTGCCCGCTCCTCGAGCCGGCGTCGCCGCTCGCGCCGCTCCGCGCCTCGCTGTCGGCGCCGTCCCGCGCCGTCCTGGCTGGCGCCTTGCCCGTCTGGGCACCCCTCGCGGTTCCGCTCATGGTCTGGCTGTTCCTGCTCTCGCCATCGCTCCGGCGCGACGGCGTCCCGCGGGCGGGCGCCGATCCCTTGGCGGGTTCGTCTCCGGCCGCGCTCTTCCCCTTGCCCGCACCCTTGTCCGCATTGTCCCGCGCGCGTACAGCCGGCTTTGCCGCGGCTGGCGCCGCCGTGCCCCGCGGCGTGGCCTTGGCGGAGGCGGAGGGGGCCCGGCCGTCACGGGCGGAAGAGGGTGCGGTGCCTGCCGCCTTGCCGCGGCTTCCTTTCCTCGCGTCGCCGGCCTTTCTGGAGGCACCGGCCGCGGCCGCCATGCCGGCTGCCAAGTCCTCCGCACTCTGCGCGGTTGCGGCTCTTGCGCCCTGCGATGCACCCGAGGCATTGGGGGCGGCTTCCGCATTTCGGGGCCTGCCTCCTGCCTGGCGCTTCGTGCCTTTGTCCTGAGCCATGCCCCTATCCGCTGCCGCGAGAATGCGCCATGTCGTGAAATGCCGAACCCGACTTGCTCGAAAATACGCCGTGACCTGTGTCCGTTGAGATACATAACCGATTTTCTCGCCCGGTCACAGGGGGCATGCGTGCGATCGGGTGCAAACCTCGGGGCAGGCCGGGCCTGCCCGGCTCGCTCTCGCTCCGTCGCGCGAAGGGGGCTGCGTCCCATGATAGCGGTGTCGCGCGCGCTGCCGCGCGCAAGCCAGCCCTTCCGTCCCTTCCGTCGCACGAGCCGCGCGATGCCCGTCTCGCGCACGTTCCGTCACCCATCCGGCCCCTTCTCAGCCCTTCTCGCGCCCGTGCCTGCCGATAATGCAGGACATGCAGGCAGGCACCCCAAGCAAGCCAGCGATTTGAGGCCAAATCATGTTGGCGGGCGGTGCGCAATGGCGCGCTGCTTGCGGTATGGCGCCGACAGGCAGGGCGCCCCCGGGAAAGGCCCTTTCGGCCCGGGTGGCTCGGGCGAGGCGGCCGGACGGGGCGGGTCACACAGGATTGACCCCTTCTCGCCCTTCGCTCGCCGCGATTTAAGACTATCTTATGTGTGTATCGGTAGTATATGCCCTTGACAACAAGAGCAATATTGCAGAAGTCGCAGCGTGTGGCCAAGCGCCGGAAAAAGGCGCACGCCGCAAACCGGATCGACCACGCAGCCCGGAGCGATCCGGGGCGCAAGTCAGGCAAGGACATGCCGGCGATATCGCGTCACGGAGATGCAGGGCAGGAGATCGTGAGCCATGGAACTGACCGTTGAAGGCAGCGCCGAAGCCGAGCCGTGCTCGGCCGCGAAGGCGAGCAGCCGACGTCCCGTCGACCTCGTCCATTTGGCGCGTTACACACTTGGGAATCGTGCGCTCGAACGTGAGGTGCTGGAGCTGTTTCGCCGGCAGTCGCGCCTCTATCTCGACCGCCTCGCCAAGGCAGAGAGCGACAAGGCGTGGCGCGATGCGGCGCACACCATCAAGGGGTCCGCGCGGGGCATCGGCGCCTGGCGGGTTGCGGACCTGGCCGAGGGGGCAGAGCGTCTTGCGGGCGAGGTGCTCGCGCAAGAGCGCGACCGGGCGCTCGCGCGGCTCTCGGAGGCGATTGGCGAGACCAACGCCTATATCGAGCGCCTGCTCCTGGATGCCTGACGAGGGCGCCGCCGGCTGACGGGC
>JALUTE010000109.1 GCA_027058255.1 Methyloligella sp.
ATCCAGCCCGTGGCAAGGTCCGGCCCCTCGGCAACGTCCCCGGCCGCATAGACGTGGGGCAGGCTGGTGTGCATGGCGGCATCGACCCGCAGCCCGGCGCCGATCTGCGCCCCCGTGCCCGAGAGAAAGCCCGCATTGGAGCGCACGCCCGCCGCGATGACCACGAGACGCGCCGGGATCGTCTCGCCGCCCGAGAGATGCACGGTGAGAGCCTTCTCCGCCGTTGGCTGGTCCCCTCCGGTGCTGGCGGCGGCCGTATCCGCCGCGGCCGTGATGGCGGCAATACGCGTGCCGGTCGCCACCCGCAGCCCCTTGTGCTCGCACCAGCGTTTCAGCATGGCGCCCGCCACCTCGTCCATCATGCGCGGCACCATGCGGTCCTCGACCTCCACCACGGTGAGCCGCACGCCGCGCTTGACGAGGGCCTCGAGAATGATGGAGCCGATGAACCCGGCGCCCATGAGAACGACGGGCGCCCCCTCCTCGGCCAGAGCCGCGATGGCGCGCGCATCCTCCAGGGTCCAGCAATGGTGCACCCCCGGCAGGTCCAGCCCCTCGATGGGCGGGCGCACGGGGCTGGCACCGGTCGCGATGAGCAGCCGGTCATAGGCGATTTCCCGCCCGTCCTCGAGGGTGAGGCGCCGTGCCAGGGCATCGAGGCCCGCGGCGCGGCCATGCAGGATCTCGATGCCGAGATCGTCGAAATGGCCGGCGGTGCGCCGAAGCTCGGTGCCCGCCTCGCCAATGTCGCCGGCGAGCAGATAGGGGATCGCCATGCGCGCATAGGGCGCGCCCGCCTCGCCATTGACCAGCGTGATGCGCGCATTGGCATCCTCGGCCCGCAAGGTCTCCGCGGCCGTGACGCCGGCCGGCCCGGCCCCGAGAATCACATGGTGCATCCGCGCCTCCTTCACTGGCAGACGGCCGCGGCACGCCGCAAGCGCGCGCCTGACGGCGCACCCGGCGGGCCGAGACCCATCGCGCGCTAGAGCGCGAGCCGGCTCAGCGTCTCATTGGTCGGCACGCCATCGGCCGTCCAGCCCCGGAGCTCGTAATATTCCGGCAGCATCTTGTCGATGCCGGCGGTAAGCCCCTGCGCCGGCCCCGTCTTCGCCGCCTCCTTGACGAGGCGCTCGGGCAGCTTGTCGTCCTTGCCGGTGAGGCCCGCGGCAAGATTGAACTGGCGCTCCAGGTTCCAGATGCGCTCGCCGACCTCGAGCAGCTTGTCCACCGTCCACGCGCCCTCGCAGGCCGCATCGAGCTGCGGCGCCACGTCCTCGAGGGTCCAGGCGAAGGAGGTGAAGAGGCACAGCCCCGACGAGTCGAAGGCGGCGGTGGCGTCCTGGAACGCCTTCACCAGGGCGGCCTTTCCATCCACCGAAAGCGGGTCCGTCTTCTCCGGGATGCCGAGAATCTCCGAGGCGACCGTATAGCTGCGCAAATGACAGGCGCCGCGATTGGCGGTGGCATAGGTGAGCCCCATGCCCTGAATGCCCCGCGGATCATAGGCCGGGAACTCCTGGCCCTTCACCGTCATGGAGAGCTCCGGCTTGCCATATTTGGCGCAGAGCCTGGCCGAGCCCTGACCGAGCTCCTTGCCGAAGCCCTCGGCCTTGCCCACGAGCTCGACGGCCTTCACCAGGGCCTCGGCGGAGCCGAAGGTGAGCTGGAGCCCGCCGGTGGTCTCCTCGTCGAGAATGCCCTGGTCATAGAGCTCCATGGCCGCGCCCAGGGTCGCGCCGAAGGAGATCGGGTCGATGGCCTGCTCGTTGCAGATGAAATTGGCATAGGTGAGCGCGTCGAGATCGTTGACGCCGGTGGCGGCGCCGAGCGCCCAGGCGGCTTCATATTCGAGCCCGCCCGAGGCATGCCAATATTCCGGCTTGTTGACGACCGTGAAATGCTCCTTGTCGATCTGCGAGATGCGCCCGCAGGCGATGGTGCAGCCGAAACAGGCCTGATTGGCGATGAGATTGGGCTTGTGGTCCTTGCCCCGGGGCTCGGCCATGGCCTCGGCCGAGATGTCGTGCGCGCCCTCGAACTGCACGTCGCGGGCATTGCGGGTGGGCAGGGCGCCCGCCTCGTTGATGACGTTCATCAGCACCTGGGTGCCATAGGTCGGCAGGCCCTTGCCCGTGACCGCATTGTCGGCCAGCACCTTCTTGGCCGCCGCGGTCGCCTCCATGAAGCGCGCCGGGTCCTTGACCCGCACGCCGCCCGTGCCGCGCACGGCAACAGCCTTGAGGTTCTTCGAGCCCATCACCGTGCCGACGCCCGAGCGCCCCGCCGCCCGGTGCAGATCGTTGATGACGCAGGCATAGAGCACGCCATTCTCGCCGGCCACACCGATGGTCGAGATGCGCATCATCGGGTCCTGATGGCGGGCCTTGATGGCGGCATCGGTATCCCAGACCGACTTGCCCCACAGATCCGAGGCATCGTGCAGCTCGGCCTTGTCGTCGAGGATGGAGAGATAGACCGGCTTTTCCGAGCGCCCCTCGATGATGATCATGTCCCAGCCGGCGAATTTGAGCTCCGCGCCGAAATAGCCCCCCGAGTTGGAGCAGGCAATGGCGCCGGTGAGCGGCCCCTTGGTGATGACCGAGTAGCGCCCGCCCGTGGAGGCGCAGGTGCCCGTGAGCGGCCCCGTGGCCATGATCAGCTTGTTGCCCGGCGAGAGCGGGTCGACCTTGGGGTCGATCTCCTCGGCGAGATATTTCGAGGCGAGGCCGCGCTGGCCGAGATATTTGTCGGCCCATTCCATGTTGAGCGCTTCGGACGTGATGGAGCCGGTGCTCAGATCGACGCGAAGCAGTTTTCCGGTCCAGGACATGGCTGTGCTCCTCCCTAGAATGCGGGCCGCTCGCAGGTTGCGGGCCTTGTGCCCGTGATGGCGGGGCGCCGCGAGCGATTTCGAGTTCGAGTGCAGACCGCGTCCCCGCGAAGGAGCGGTCCTTGGCAACGGGCTTAGGACGCGGAGGCCTGCGCACCCGCATCGGTGCGCGCCGCCCAGCTCTTCATGCGCTCGAAGCCGGCCTGCTCCGCATCCGCATAGACGATGGCGCCCGTCGGGCACGCCTTGGCGCAGGCCGGATCACCGCCGCAAAGATCGCATTTGATGACCTTGCCGGTCGCGGCGTTGTAGTTCACGGTGCCGAACGGGCAGGCGATGGTGCACACCTTGCAGCCCACGCACAGTGCCTCGTCCACCTGCTTGACGCCCGTCGCCGCATCGGTGGAGATGGCGTCCACCGGGCAGGCCTGCTGGCACCAGGCCTCGCTGCACTGGGTGCAGGTATAGGGCACGAAGCGCCCGTCCTGGTGAAAGTCGAACACCCGGATGCGGGACTTGGACACGTTGAACAGGCCTTCGTTCTCGAAGGAGCAGGCGAGCTCGCACTGCTTGCAGCCGGTGCATTTTCCGGCATCGATGACAAGGGCTCTGAGCATGGCGTTCCTCCCGATCCGACGGGCCTGCGCAAGGGATGTCGCGCTGCCTCGGCTTGCTCCCAATTCGGCCACACGCGCCGGAATGCGTGCCCCGGAAGGCGCTTGCCGGCCTGCAAGCAGATGGACAAGTTCGGCGCCGGCTCCGGTGCGCTGTTCTCTTGATCAGCCGAGGATAGCGGAGGCGCCAGCCAATGAAAACATGCCGATCTCCCGTTCCGACGAAAGCATGAGGCCGCGAACGCCGAGACCAGCCCGGCGGCTGGACCGACTCTCTCTTGTGTCGGACGAGAGGCTCGGGTTAGAGGTTGCCGGCCGACAGCGCCGCGAGCGGGCATGACACCGCATGGCGTGGCAATGCCCCGCACGGCGGAGGGAGGCGGGCGGGGCGAGCGCGGTGCAGGGACATGCGGGGCACGAGCCATGGATCTGGTGGGACTTGCGAAAAACCCCGTGCCGAGCGGCGCGAGCGTCGGGGTGTTCTCCGGCCATGACGGAGCCGAGCTTCGCTATGCGCGCTGGACGCGCAGCCGTGGGCCCAAGCGCGGCACCGTGTGCCTGTTCGGCGGGCGCGGGGAGTTCATCGAGAAGTATTTCGAGGTGGTGGCGGACCTCAGGCGGCGCGGCTTCGCCGTCGCCACCATGGACTGGCGCGGTCAGGGCGGATCGGGGCCGCGTCTGCGCAACCGGCGCAAGGGCCATGTGCGCCGCTTCTCGGACTATGACCGCGACCTCCTGCGTTTCATGAAGGACATCGTGCTCCCCGACTGCCCGCCACCCTATGTGGCTCTGGGGCACTCCATGGGGGCGCACATCCTGCTCCGCAACGCGGTCATGCCCGGCTCCTGGTTCGAGCGCATGATCCTGGTCGCCCCCATGATCCGGCTCGCACGCGCAACCATGCCGGCGCCGGCCATGCTTGTGCGGGGCCTTGCCGGCGCCGCGTGCCTGCTCGGGGCAGGCGGCCTCTACGTGCCGGGAGGCGGCGACATTCCGTGGGAGGTGACAAGCTTCGAGGGCAATCCCCTCACCTCCGATCGCGAGCGTTTCATGCGCAACCGGGCTATCGTCGAGGCAGCCCCGGATCTCGCCATTGGCGCGCCGACCATAGGCTGGCTGCGCGCCGCGCTCGCCTCCATGCGCAAGCTGCAGGCGCCGGGCTATCCCGCGCGGGTGCGCATGCCGCTGCTTCTGGTGGCCGCTGCCGAGGACAAGATCGTCTCCTCGCGCACCATCGAGGACTTCTCGCTCAAGCTCAAGGTCGGCTCCTGCATCGTGATCCCCCATGCCCGCCACGAGATCCTTCAGGAGCGCGATGCCCTCCGCCAGCAGTTCTGGGCGGTGTTCGACGCCTATGTGGGTGTGGACTGATTCGCCGGGTTCCCCGGCTCGAGGCCGCGCATAGCCGAGTTCGCGCCGAGGCACCGCGCAGCTCCGGCAAGGACAAAGAAGAAGCCCTCCCCGGGATGGGGAGGGCTGAGATAGGGAGTCGTGCAGGAGAGTTGAAAAAGGGATGCGGAGCGGGCCGGGGCCTCAGTGCCAGGAGAGCGTTGTCACAAGGGGATCGGCCGACGCACCGAAAAGGGAGGTGAGCAGGATGAGGCCAGCGGCCAGGAAGCAGACCCACGTCGCGACGCGGCTGAGGCGCCAGCCTGTTCCTTGGTTCTTTTTCGCGGCGTCGAGATCCATGTCTTTCGACCTTTCTGTCCCGTGCTCGGCAGGTCGGTGCATTTCAGTTATCAATTCTCTAACACAATTGTACATGCCCGTCACGCGAACGGCTTTGTTAAACTTAATCCGTACAATCTTATCAAATGGATTTACGCGTTGTTTTCGATTGCTTTCTTCGCCATTCGTGTGTTGCGGACGCTGCACCCCGGGCGAGCAGTCGGGCCGGCGATCGCAAGAGGCCAGCCCACGCCTCCTCCCGCCGGGCGCCTGCGGCGCGACGGGTTGAAGCGGTCAAGGCTGCGCGAGAAAGACCGAACGGGCGCGCCGACAAGGGCCGCGCCGGCCTGCGGATCAGAACAGGCCTTCGAACTTCTTCTTGAACTTGGAGAGCCGGCCACCACGGTCGACCAGGTGCTGGCCGCCGCCGGTCCAGGCGGGATGCGTCTTGGGGTCGATGTCGAGGGTGAGCGTGTCCCCCTCCTTGCCGTAGGTCGAGTAGGTCTCGAACTCGGTGCCGTCGGTCATCACCACCTTGATGCGGTGATAGTCGGGGTGAAATCCCTTCTCGGTCTTCATGGCGCGTCTCTTTCGTTGTCCTTGGGGCGGTCTTTGTCCTTGGGGCGGTGCGCACAAGCGGCGCACGAACCGGCGGAGCGGTGTCAGTCGCCTTCGCCCGGATTGGGCGAGAAGTACTTCTCCAGCTTGCCCTCTTCCTTCTCATAGCGCTC
>JALUTE010000110.1 GCA_027058255.1 Methyloligella sp.
GGGCGGGCCGACCGGCCGGCCGCCTCCATCAGCTCCATGCCGGGCACGCCCCCCTCCATGGCCAGCCGGTCGGCCCGCCCCATCTCCTCCGTGGTCAGCAGCGCCAGCGCCGAACGCTCGTCATGGGGGCTCACGACACGCCTCCCGGCTGCCCATTCGTTGTGCAGCATGCATAGAGATTAATCATGAAACCCTGCCCGCCCTGCGCCTTGATCGACATGCTTGCACCCTAACATACTGGTATTTTTCTCCAATTCGAAATGGTGGCAATCTGGCACGGCCCCTGCTAAAGAGCGATCACGCAATTGCCAATGGACTTGAGAAGGCATGGACCCGCAAGAGGGGGCAGTTGGAGCCGATGAAAAAGATCGAGGCCATCATCAAGCCGTTCAAGCTCGACGAGGTGAAGGAGGCGCTTCAGGAGATCGGCCTGCAGGGCATCACGGTCACCGAGGCCAAGGGGTTCGGGCGCCAGAAGGGGCACACCGAGCTCTATCGCGGCGCGGAATATGTCGTCGACTTTCTGCCGAAGGTGAAGATCGAGGTTGTCCTGGCCGACGAAATGTTGGAAAAGGCGCTCGAGGCGATCCAGAACGCCGCCAAGACGGGGCGGATCGGCGACGGGAAGATCTTCGTCATGACGGTCGAGGAGGCCATACGCATCCGCACGGGCGAGAGCGGCGTGGATGCCCTTTGAGGCCGTTTGCCAATGCAGCCGCGACGCGGCGCAATGCCTTCGGCTGAGGGGGCCCGCAAGGCCGAGAGCCGCACGGGCCGCGAACGCGCGCATCTCGAGGGAACACCACCGAAACGATGCGGCTCGGCCCTCGCGATCGGGGCCGCCCGATCACCATCGAGCCGCGACATTCTTCAGTTTCGACCCACCCATCATCCATCCCAAACCGATCATTCATTGAGGGGAGTACCATGGCAGACGCAAGTGGCGTGCTTCAGAAGATCAAGGACGACGACGTCAAGTTCGTCGATCTGCGATTCACCGATCCCAGGGGCAAGATGCAGCATCTCACCATGGATGCCGCCTGCATCGACGAGGGCACGTTCCAGGACGGCATCATGTTCGACGGATCAAGCATCGCCGGCTGGCGCGACATCTCCCAGTCCGACATGGCGCTGATGCTCGATCCCGAGTCGGCCCATCTCGACCCCTTCTTCGCCCAGACCACCCTCGCGATCTTCTGCTATGTGGTCGAGCCGGTGACCGGCGAGCTCTATGAGCGCGACCCGCGCGGCATCGCCCGCAAGGCCGAGGCCTATCTGCAGAGCGCCGGCGTCGGCGACAGGGCCTATTTCGGTCCCGAGGCGGAGTTCTTCATCTTCGACGACGTCCGCTTCAACGACGATCCCTACGATACCGGCTTCAAGATCGACTCCTCCGAGCTGCCGGCCAATACGGGCACCGAGTACGAGATGGGCAATCTCGGCCACCGCCCGCGCACCAAGGGCGGCTATTTCCCGGTCCCGCCGGTGGACTCGGCCCAGGACATCCGCTCCGAGATGCTCTCCGTGATGCAGGAGATGGGCGTGGTGACCGAGAAGCACCACCACGAGGTGGGCGCCGCCCAGCACGAGCTCGGCATGCGCTTCGACACCCTCGTGCGCATCGCCGACAAGCTGCAGATCTACAAATATGTGGTTCACAATGTCGCCCACGCCTATGGCAAGACGGCGACCTTCATGCCCAAGCCGATCTTCGGCGACAACGGCACGGGCATGCACGTGCACCAGTCGATCTTCAAGGGCGACGAGCCGGTCTTCGCCGGCACCCAATATGCCGACCTCTCGGAGACCGCGCTGTTCTACATCGGCGGCATCCTGAAGCACGCCAAGGTGCTCAACGCCTTCACCAACCCGACCACCAACTCCTACAAGCGCCTGGTTCCGGGCTATGAGGCGCCGGTGCTGCTGGCCTATTCGGCCCGCAACCGCTCGGCGGCGGTGCGCATTCCGCATGTCTCCTCGCCCAAGGCCAAGCGCATGGAGGTGCGCTTCCCCGACCCCTCGGCGAACCCCTATCTCGCCTTCGCCGCCATGCTGATGGCCGGCCTCGACGGGATCGAGAACCGCATCCATCCGGGCGACCCGATGGACAAGAACCTCTACGACCTGCCGCCGGAGGAGCTCGAGGGCATCCCGACGGTGTGCGGCTCGCTGCGCGAGGCCCGCGACGCCCTGGACAAGGATCGCGACTTCCTCAAGCGCGGCGGCGTGTTCACCGACGACATGATCGACGGCTATATCGAGCTGAAAACAGAAGAGATCGAGCGTTTCGAGATGACCCCGCACCCGGTGGAGTATGACATGTACTACTCCGTGTGAGGAAACGCCGTCTCAACACGCATGAAAGCGCGGCCGGGGCCCCATGGGCCCCGGCTTTTTTCTAGCCTCATGTAGTGCTGGACACCATAAGCGGCGGACGGCCTTGTCGTGCGGCCTGACGGCGCCTAAATCCGTGCCATGCGCCTCTGCCTGTCACCCTTGCGCCCTTGCCGGAGCCTTCGCCGCCCGCCGGCCCTCATCGCCGCGCTCGCCTCCCTTGCAGCGCTCTCGGGCGCCGCGCCGTCCGGCATGGCGAAAGAGCCCCTGCCCCTCTACGACATGCACGTCCACTACAATGCCCCGGCCTGGCGCGTTTTCGATCCGCCCTATGTCAAGACGCTCTTCAAGGCAGCCGGCATCGCCCGCGCCCTTGTGGGCAGCACGCCGGACGAGGGCACGCAAAGGCTCGCCAAGGCCCACCCCGCCACGGTCGTGCCCATGTTCACCCCCTATGCCGGCGACATCACCGCTCGGAACTGGACCCGCCACCCGGACCGGGTCCTGCCGCGCATGCGGGACCGGCTCGCCAAGGCCCGCTATGCCGGGATCGGCGAGATCCACATCTACGATGTGAAGGACGTCGATTGGACGACGATCGGGGAGGTCGTGGAGATTGCACGCAGGAGGGGCCTCTTCCTCCATGTCCACAGCAAGGCGGATGCCATCGAGCGGCTTTACGCCATGGCGCCGGACCTCACCATCCTCTGGGCCCATGGCGGTCTCGGCGTGCCGGCCGAGGTGATCGACGCCGCCCTGCGCAAGTTCCCGACGCTCCGAGCCGAGCTCTCGCTGCGCGCCATCGAGATCATCCCCGACGAGGAGGACGCGGACCTCCGGCCCGCATGGCGCCGGCTGCTCCTTGCCCATCAGGACCGCCTGATGGTGGGCACCGATACCTACATGAACATGGCCTGGGCCGAATATGACGAGCTCGTCGCCGCGCATCGCCGCTGGCTGGCCAGGCTCCCCCGGCCCGTCGCCGAGAAGATCGCCCATCGCAACGCCGCCCGCTTCATCAAGCGCTGGTATCCTCCGGAGGAAGCGCCGCGAGAGCCGTAAGATCGCTGCAGGCCGCGCCGGTCCCTCTCAGATCAGCGCGCTGGCGGCGGGAGCAAGGGCGCTCAGCGCCAGTGTGGTGGCCACCAGAACGCCCGCCATGACGAGGGCGCTGGCGAGGGTCGCGATCGTGGTCGACATGACAGACCTCCCGGGCGCTCGGCCCTGTTGCGTTGTCCTCGGCGGGCGGTGCGCCGCTTGGCTTGGGGGCACCGCCCGCCTCCTTCGATGATTCGAGAATAGAGCCCCCGCCGCCTGCCTTCTGTGCATTTCGTCACACGCCGCAATGGGAGGCGGAACGCGCGGGATCGGCTTGCCCGCCACGGCGATGTCGCGATCGCGCCGGCCGTGCTATTCTCGGCCCGCAACACGCCCCGCGCCACAAGGGGCGACACGCGGGATCAGGGAGGATCGGATGCGCCTATTCGCGCGCGGCAGGGGCCGGCATCCGCTCGGCGGGAGCGCCAGGCGATGAGCCGGATCACGGACATTCCGCTGTTCGCCTCCCTCGGGCCGGCCGAGGTCGCGCGGTTCGATCCCCAGTGCCGCTGGCGCACCTTCGAGGCGAACAGCGCCATCGTCGATTATGACGACCTCTCCACCGATGTGCGCTTCATCGTCTCGGGCCGGGTGCGGGTGATCTTCCGCTCCGAGTCCGGCAAGGAGGTGATCCTCGGCGAATGCGGCCCCGGCGAGATGTTCGGCGAAATGGCCGCCATCGACGGCAAGCCGCGCTCGGCCCATGTCCTGGCGCTGCACCGCACCCGCGTCGCCACCCTCGCCGCTCCCGTCTTCCTGGACATTCTCGCCGCCTCGCCCGAGGCGAGCCGCGCCGTGCTCACGCTTCTCGTGGCGCGCATCCGCTCCCTCAATGCCCGCCTCGCCGAGCACGCCTTTCTCACGGCGCGCCAGCGGCTCTATTGCGAGCTGCTGCGCCTCTCGCGCCCGCGCAAGGGCCATGACGGCGAGCGCGTCGTCTCGCCACCCCCGAACCAGACCGATCTTGCAAACCGCATTGGCTCGCGCCGCGAGGTGGTCTCGCGCGAGATCTCCGCCCTCGAGAAGGCCGCCATTGTCGAGAAGACCCGCGGCGGGCTGGTGCTGTGCGATCCCGCAGAGCTCAACCGGCGCATCTCCGCCGCCCTGGGCGAGTGAGGGCGGCCGAGATGCGCTCCCGCCACTGGAGCTCCGGCCACTGGACAAAAGTCGAGCGGGGCAGGCCCGGCGTTCCTGTCATAATGCGGGCGCAGGATCGGGGCGGCAGAACCGCCCGGGACTCCGACGGAAAGGAAACACCCATGGACAACAAAGAGTTGAGAAACGGCGTGCGCCGCTGGCGCGGTATGGTGATGGCGGCCGGGCTGGCCGGCGCTATGGCGCTCGGGGGCGGCGCGGCCGAGGCCGGCGACGTGGTGCTGAAGGCATCGCATCAGTGGAACACCAAGGATGTGCGCCACATCATGGTGCAGATCATCGCCGACGAGGTGGCCAAGGCCAATGTGGGCCTCAAGGTGAAGGTCTATCCCTCGAAATCGCTCTACAAGCCCAAGGCGCAGTGGGCGCCGCTCACCAAGGGCCAGCTCGACATCTCGGCCTTCCCGCTCGCCTATGCCGCGAGCCGCCATCCCGAGTTCGACGCCACGCTCATGCCGGGCCTGGTCAAGAACCACGAGCATGCCCGCCGGCTGAACGACTCGCCCTTCATGGCGGACATCAAGAAGATCATCAACGACGCCGGTGTGATCGTTCTCTCCGACGCCTGGCTCGCGGGCGGCTTTGCCTCCAAGAAGAAATGCATCCTCGACCCGGAGGACATCAAGGGCCAGGTGAGCCGCGCCGCCGGCAAGGCCTTCGAGCAGATGCTGAAAGGCGCGGGCGCGTCCATCGCCTCCATGCCCTCCTCGGAGATCTACACCGCCATGCAGACCGGCGTGCTGGACGCCGCCAACACCTCCTCGGGCAGCTTCGTCTCCTATCGCATCTATGAGCAGGTGAAGTGCCTCACCGCCCCGGGCGAGCACGCGCTTTGGTTCATGTACGAGCCCATCCTGATGTCGAAGAAATCCTTCGACAAGCTCACGCCCGCCCAGCAGAAGGCGCTGCTCGCGGCCGGCCAGAAGGCGGAGGACTACTTCTTCCAGAAGGCCAAGGATCTGGATAAGACGCTCGTCGAGACCTACAAGAAGGCCGGCGTGCAGGTGGTGACCATGACGGCCGAGCAGGCCGCCAAGTGGCGGGCCATCGCCGACAAGACGTCCTACGCCAACTTCGCCAAGAAGGTGCCCGGCGGACGGGCGCTGATCGAGAAGGCGCTGGCCGTCAAATAGGCCGCCGGCGCAGACGATCCGATGAGCCGGGCCCGGTCGCCAGACGGGGCCCGGCTTCTCCCGCGCGGGGCAGGAGCGGCCGGCAGCGGCCGGACAGGCAGAGCCGAGGGGGGCGCATGCACAC
>JALUTE010000111.1 GCA_027058255.1 Methyloligella sp.
GTTGGGGCACAGATCGTGGGCGGCGCGGCATTGGCCAAGGCCGGTGATGTCGTCCCGCTCGCCCTCGACCGTCATCAGCCCGACACGCCGGATGGCGGCGGGCTCGACCCGCACGCCCCGGTGCATCATGCGCCCGAGCGGCAGGTCGTGGCGGATGAACACCCGCTCGACGGTCTGGAGATAGAACTCGGCCGCCAGATCCATCACGGCAAGATATTCGTCATAGAACGCCTTGTGCCGCTCGGCCGAGTCGCCGTCGCCGCGCACGAGATGCATGAACAGCTTGCGATGGGCCTCCACATGCCGGTCCATGTTCATGGACATGAAGCCGGTGAGTTGCAGGAAGCCCGGATAGACCCGCCGTCCGTGGCCGGGATTGGGCCATGGCACCCGGGTGATGACATTGCGCCGGAACCAGCCGATGTCGCGGCCCTCGGCGACCCTGTTGACCTCGGTCGGGTTGATGCGCGTGTCGATGGGCCCGCCCATGAGGGTCATGGATTTGGGCACGCTCGCATCGCCCGCCGCCTCCATGAGCGAGACGGCCGCAAGCACCGGCACGGAGGGCTGGCACACGGCCACCACATGCACGTCGCCCTGGAAGAGGCGGAACATGTCCATGAGATGGTCGATATAGTCGTCGAGATCGAAGCGGCCCTTGGAGAGCGGCACCTGGCGGGCGTCCGTCCAATCGGTGATGAAGACGTCATGGGTGGCGAGCATGGTCTCGACCGTGCCGCGCAGAAGGGTTGCGAAATGGCCGGACATGGGCGCAACCAGAAGCACGCGCGGCTGGCCCGCCGCGACGTTTTCGGCCCCCGCGCCGCCATGGGCCTCGTCGAAATGGCGGTGGAAATGCAGGAGGCGGCAGAAGGGGCGCTCCCAGACCACCTCCTCGCGCACGGGCACGACGGTGCGCACGCCCTCCACCCGAACCCCGTGAATACCGAAGGCCGGCTTGTCATAGCGCCGGGTGGTGCGCTCGAACACCTCGAGGGCCGCGAGCGTGCTCCGGCCCATCATGGTATGGCTCAACGGGTTGAACGGGTTGGTCAGCAGAAAGCGGCACGTGCCCGCAGCCGCCCGCGCCGGACGCATCGCCGTATGGCCCAGCTCAAACCAGTGATAGAGCACGGCTTGCCATCCCCCGATTGTCCCCCGATGGCCCTGGTCGCCGCCGTCTTGCCGGTTGTGGCCCCGGCTGGCAGTGGCGCGAGGGTCTCTTCGCTGTTGGTGCCTTCCGTTGTATCCACAGGTTGCAACCCGAGCGAAGCGTAGCAAGGCTAACGTGATTCTCCAATTTATGCCAAGGTCTTATGTGTGGGCCGAGAGGGTTGTGGGCGCCGGGACGGTGCGCGCGAGCAGCGTGGCGGGGGCATCCGGCGTGCGGGCAAGGCCCGGCCATGCGCCATGCTCGCCGAGCAACCGTCGCCGCGCACTCGCCAGCGCCCGATGCAACAGGGCATCCGGGTAGGCGATCGCCCCGTGGCGCGCCGTGTCGAACAGCGCCCGCACCTCCTCCTCGACGAGGCGCTCCTTCTCCAGAAGGGCCTCGGCGAGCGCCTCGACGGGCTGCCAGTTGCGCAGGCGGGTGAGAATGGTGACCGCACATGCGCGCTGGCGGGCGAGATAGTGGTTGCGGGCCCGGCGTGAGCGAAAGCCCCGCTCCTGGGCGATCGCGATCAGCCCCTCGCGATCGCCCAGGAGCGGGG
>JALUTE010000112.1 GCA_027058255.1 Methyloligella sp.
CTCGAGGGCCGAGAACTCGGGCAAGAGGTGATGGAACTGATAGACATAGCCGATCTCACGGCGGCGAATGCGGGTCCGCTCGCTGTCGGCAAGGCGCGTGCAGTCGCGGCCATCGAGGATCACCTGGCCCGCATCGGGGCGCTCGAGCAGCCCCGCCATGTGGAGAAGCGAAGATTTGCCCGCGCCCGAGGGCCCGACGAGCCCCACGATCTCGCCACCATGAAGGGCGGCCGAGGCGCCTCTCAAAACTTGGATCTCGCGCGGGCCCTGGCGATAGGTGCGCACGAGCGCCTCGAGGCGGAGGGTCGCCTGCTCGGTATTTGTCCTTTGCATGGCGCCCCTACTCGTACCTCAGCGCTTCGACCGGGTCCAATCGAGAGGCGCGCCAGGAGGGATAGAGCGTCGCCAGCACCGAAATCACCACCCCCATCGCCACAATCAGTGCGGTCTGTGTCACATCCATGCGCGCCGGCAGGCTCGCCAGATAATAGAACTCGGGATCGAACAGCTTGGTGCCGGTGAGCCGGGAGATGAACTGGCGCACGCTCTCGATGTTCTCGCAAACGATGACACCGAGCAGCAGCCCGGCCAGCGTGCCAACAATCCCGATGCTCGCCCCGGTGATCAGGAAGACGCGCATGACCGCGCCCTTGGTCGCGCCCATCGTACGCAGAATGGCAATGTCGCGCCCCTTGTCTTTGACGAGCATGATGAGGCCCGAGATGATGTTGAGCGCCGCCACGAGCACGATGAGGCTCAGGATCAGGAACATGACATTGCGCTCGACCTCGAGCACGGTGAAGAAGCTGGCATTGCGCTCGGTCCAGTCGGTGACGAAATGGCGCGGCGCGCCGGCGATCGTCAGCCGCTCCTTGATCTCGGCGATGTTCTCGGGATCGTCCACCATCACCTCGAGCACGGTCACCGCGTCGCGACTGTTGAAAAAGCGCTGCGCCTCGGCGAGCGGCATGAAGATGATGCTGCGGTCGTATTCCGACATCCCGATCTTGAAGATGGCGGTGATGGGATAGCGCTTGATGTTGGGCTTGGTGCCAAACACCGTCGCCCGGCCGCGCGGATTGACGAGCGTGACCGTATCACCGACGCGGACCTGAAGCTGGCTTGCCATCCGGCTGCCGATGGCGATTGCGGCGCGCTCATCGAATCCTTCGAGCGAGCCGTCGACGATATTGCCGCCGACAAGGGGCATGCGTGCGATGTCGGCGCCGCGCATGCCGCGCACAAGCGCGCCCACGCTCGTGGCCGGCCCCGCGACCATCACCTGACCCTCGACGAGGGGCATGACACTCACCACGCCCTCGACGCGCGCAAGCTTCTGCGCCACCTCGTCAAAGCCGGTGAACGGCTCGCCGACCCTGTGGACGACGGCATGGCCATTGACGCCCAGGATCTTCTCGAAGAGCTCGGCGCGAAAGCCGTTCATCACCGCCATGACAATAATGAGCGTGGCAATGCCCAGCATGATGCCGAGAAAGGAAAAACCGGCGATCACCGAAATGAACCCCTCGCGCCGGCGCGAGCGCAAATAGCGGCCGGCAATGAGCCACTCAAAGCGCGCAAAAGGCGCAGTGTCGCTGGCGGTGGTCGGCATGGGGGTGATGCTCATTCTCCGCTCCGAAGGGAGGGCAGCTCTTCGCTCTCAGACAAGGGCGAGGCCGGCCGAGATCTCGTCTGCAAGCCAGGCAATG
>JALUTE010000113.1 GCA_027058255.1 Methyloligella sp.
TGTCGCCGCACGGTGGCCGGCGCCAGCCCGGCGTCAAGCTGCCCTCGAACCCACCGGGCCAGGTGTTCCGCGGCCTGGGCCTGACCATCGGGGTCTACCAGGGCGAGCGCGGCGGCGTCGCCCTGGGCTGCTACGAAGGCCTCGAGGTCAGCCGTATAGGCCCGGCGGGTCGAAACAGACACGCGGGCGCCCGCGTGTGCGAGCGCCCGCGCGAGACGTTCGAGGGCTGGTGTTGGGGCCGCTACCACCGGAACCTTTCACGCAAGCCCTTGGGGCCACGCACGGAGGCGGACCTGAGTCTGCACCTGGCCCGCTCCGTTTCGCGCCGGACCTCGGCGTTGTCCATGTCGCGCCCGGCTGTCCATTGCCAGGTCGAAATGGGGTCGTCTTCGCCAGCGGCGAGACGTTCTCCAAGCGCCAGAAGTTCGGCGCGCTTCACCCGCCGCCACTGGCCGTCGCCGCGCAGGTAGAAGGCGGACCCGTTGGGTCCGCATGGCACGGCGTCAAGGGCTTCTAGGGCGGTGTCGATTTTCGTGTAGTTGCTCATGCCGGGGTAGACGTTACCACGTCCATATTATTTCTGCTATAAGACTAGTTATGGAAGAAACCCAGGAAAAAGCGCAAGAACCGCAGCCCATCATCGTGCGCCCACAGAGGGTCCGCGCTCACGCGCCCGAAACCGGGTGCGGTGTGGTCGTACAACTTGAGGCCACCATGGGCTCGTGGTTGTTCCTCTTGAGCCCGCGGCACGCCCGAAACCTTGCCTCGCAACTCCGGCGCGAGGCGGATTGGTGCGACGATCACGGAGGCGAAGGAGCATGACCGATACATCAAAAGCGCCGTTGGTAACACCCGAGGGAGGGGGCTGGGTCGGCATCCGGGCCGAGCCGCTTCCACTCACGGTCCAAGCCGCAAGGGGCGGCGTCAGGATGTACGTGGGGGACGAGGTTACTCGACTGGACCCCGAGTCTGCGGCGGCCTTGGTTGGTGTAGTCGGATGGGGTATCGGGATGGAGCCCATATGGACCCCCCGTGGGCTTGGTATCATAGCTCCGAACCCGGACACACCGGGCGACGCGAGCCAAGGCCGGTTGGTGACCGCAATTAGGACTCCCGGTGGTGTCTCTCTCAACATTCAATCGCGCCTCGGAATGAACCACGTGCATCTGCGGGTTGATGATGCTCGTGAGCTTGCGCGCGAGATTCTGGCGCAGGCTGAGAGGACTGGACCATGAAGCGCGAGGATCGAGACGGTCGCCTTATCGTCGGCACTTCAGGATCGAGCGTGGTTGTCGTGCTCGACAACGCGGAGGGCACCGCTCGCGTTGCGCTGAGCAGGGAGGGGGCCATACGGATCTCGGAAGCGCTCCGGCGAGCAGCAAGAAACGTTGGGGCGGCCGTGGCCGCGGCAAGGAGAGGGCGCGATGAGTGATTGGGAACTTGCGCAGTCCAGGTCATGCCGGCTATTGCTGGGAGTCTGCCCCATACGAGACTACGTGTTCTTACATGTTGGGACGATGGGCGTGTCGTTCTCGCCTGATGATGCGCGATGGCTGGCGGAGCAGCTAAAGCGTGCTGCGGAGCACGCCGAAGGAAAGGATGGAGCCAATGAGTTACCCTGATCTCGACGAAGTACAGAGCGAATCATACCGACACTGGTTTCGGAAGGTATGCGAGAGCGGTACCCGGTTGCTGATACGCGACAGGCT
>JALUTE010000114.1 GCA_027058255.1 Methyloligella sp.
CCCAGCGCGAGCGGGAGCTGGCCGAGCGCCAGCAGAACTACGCCAATCGGGGCGGCGTCGAGGATGATGACGAGTACGAGTATATCGACGACGACGATTACGCGGATACGTGATGGGGCGCCGCCCGCGCGCCGAGGGGGAGGAGGGCGCTTTGGCTCCCACAGGCGTTCCGGCGCCGGGACAGGATGCCCCCGAGCCGGCGGCCGACTGCGCGCTCTGTCCGAGGCTCAAGGCCTTTCGCGATGAGAACCGCATTGCCTATCCCGATTTCTTCAACGCGCCGGTGCCCTCCTTCGGCCCCGAGGATGCGCGGCTGCTGATCGTCGGCCTTGCGCCCGGGCTCAAGGGGGCGAACCGGACGGGGCGACCGTTCACGGGCGATTATGCCGGCGACCTGCTCTATGGGACGCTCCTCGAGCTGGGCTTCGCCGAAGGCCAGTATGAGGCGCGCGCCGATGACGGGCTGCGCCTCGTGGATTGCATGATCACCAATGCGGTGCGTTGCGTGCCGCCCAAGAACAAGCCGATCGGGGCGGAGATCAAGCGCTGCCGTGCCTATCTCGAGGCGCGCATCGCGGCCTTGCCGCGCCTTCGCATCATCATGGCCCTCGGGCGCATCGCCCATGAGACGACGCTCACGGCCCTGGGAGAGCGCCGGGCCGACCATGGCTTCGCGCATGGCGCCCGGCATGCGCTTGCGTGCGGCCTGGTGCTGGTGGACAGCTATCATTGTTCCCGATACAACACGAACACCGGCCGCCTGACGAAGCCCATGTTCCGCGCCGTGCTCGTCGCCATTCGGGCTGAGCTCGCCGGGCGCGATACAGGGCTGGTCGCAAGGCGCTGAGGTCTTTGCGGGCAGGGCCTCGGGCCGTTCGCCTGCGCCTGCGGTCGATGTGCGTTCGCCCGACAGACGCGCATCGACGTTTGGCGCTCGGTTGCGGCACTGAGGTCTGGGCAGGCAGGGCCTCGGGCCGTTTGCCTGCGCCTGCGGTCGATGTGCGTTCGCCCGACAGACGCGCATCGACGTTTGGCGCTCGGTTGCGGCACTGAGGTCTGGGCAGGCAGGGCCTCGGGCCGTTCGCCTGCGCCTGCGGTCGATGCGCGTTCGCCCGACAGACGCGCATCGACGTTTGGCCGCGCATCACGGCACTGAGGTCTTGATCGGCACGGCCCCTCGCCACCCAGGGGCGCTGCGGTCGATGCGCGTTCAACAGACCCGGCGCCGTTGATGCAAATCAAGGCTCGACGCCGGCCCCGATCGCACTATGATTGATGCAGGAGTGGAGCCGCGACGGGCATTGGCGAGGCGCAGGAGCCGGACCCATGATCGAGATTTCACCGGACAAGGTGGCGCATGTGATCGTCAAGGCGCGCGAGTACGATGCCAAGGTCGCGGCCTGGGACGACGGCGCGCGCGAGGCGGATGCGAGCAATGAGAGCGAGTCCATCCTGGAGGACTATGCCTCCGATGCCACGCGCAGCGAGCTTGCCGAGTTCATCGCCGCCCTCAACGAGGACGAGCAGGCCAATCTCGTCGCGCTGGTCTGGGTGGGGCGGGGCTCGTACGCTCCGGAAGAGTTCGACGAGGCGGTGAGCACGGCCAAGGCCGAGCGCGTCAATCCCACGGAGGAATATCTGCTCGGCATTCCGCTGCTTGCCGACTATCTCGAGGAGGGGCTCGAGAAAATGGGCTACTCGGCGGAGGAGGCCGAGCGCGACGTGCTCTGATGGCCTTTCGTTCCTGGGGCACGCGGCGGCGGGGACGCGTCGGCCAGCTCCGGTCCGCGGGTGAGCAGATAGTCGTGAAACGCCTGGGCGACCACGGAGAGCCGTTTTCCCCGCGGATAGACCAGGTACCATTGCTTCTCCAGCGGGAACCCTTCCACATCCAGAACGATGACCGGCCCCGTCTCGCGGTCGAGGGAGAGGATGTGCCGCGAGAGCACCGCGACGCCGAGCCCGCCGGCGACCGCCTGGCGGATGGCCTCGTTGCTGCCGAGCTCGAGGCGCACCTCGGGGCGCAGGCCGTGCTCGGCGAAAAACGTCTCCGCCGCCTTGCGGGTGCCCGAGCCCTGCTCACGCATGATGAAGGGCTCCTCGATGAGCCGCGCAAGCGGGATGCGCCGCGCCTGGGCGAGCGGATGGTTGCGGGCCGCCAGCACCACGAGCGGGTTGTGCAGGAAGGGGCGGGCCTCGACGTCGAGGCCGCCGGGCGGGGCGCCGAAGAAATAGAGATCGTCCCGGTTCGCCATCAGCCGCTCGAGCAGGCGCTCGCGATTGGTCACCTCCAGCTCCACGTCGATGCCCGGATGGCGCTCGCAGAATGCGCCCAGCACGCGCGGCGTGAAATATTCGAGCGTCGTCACGGCGGCGAGTCTGAGGCGCCCCTTCTTGAGCCCCTTCATCTCGGCGATGGACATCTCGAGCTGGCCGAAGGCGTCGAAGACCTGGCGGCAGGTGGCGAGCAGATCCTCGCCGGCAGCCGTCAGATAGACCCGCTTGCCCACATGCTCGAACAGGGCGAGACCAAGGGTCTCGGCCAGCTTCTTGAGCTGCATGGAGACGGTGGGTTGGCTGAGATGCAGGGCCTCGGCCGCGCGGGTGAAGCTCTCCAGGCGCGCCACGGCCTCGAAAATCTGCAACTGGCGCAGAGAGATGCGCCGGATCAGGTAGTGAGCGTCGATCTGAGACATAGATCGCAGTCTATCATGAGCATCGCAATTATCTAGTTCAACTTATCGGTCAATTCGGCCATTGTGGCCTCGCGGCAGAGGCGGCAGGCGATCGTCGCCGGTCGTGAAAGGCCCCCCGAGCGCGCCCCGGATGGCCACCGCCTTGTCACGCTCGCGCCGGGAAGAGCGGCGAGTGCCAGTGCGGACCAGCGGCGCGGACGAGATGTCGAATTCGCTATTGAGAACCGTTTGGGAGACTCGAGAATGAGCAAAGGCTATCAGGCAGGCGTGAAGGAGTATCGCGAGACCTATTGGGAACCGCATTACACGCCGAAGGACAGCGACATTCTGGCGTGCTTCAAGATCACGCCTCAGCCGGGCGTTCCGCGCGAGGAGGCCGCCGCCGCGGTGGCTGCGGAAAGCTCCACGGGCACCTGGACGACGGTGTGGACGGACCTGCTGACCGATCTCGACTATTACAAGGGCCGCGCCTACGCCATCGAGGACGTGCCGGGGGACGATGAATCCTATTACGCCTTCGTCGCCTATCCCATGGGCCTGTTCGAGGAGGGCTCGGTGGTGAACGTGTTCACCTCCCTCGTCGGCAATGTGTTCGGCTTCAAGGCGGTGCGCGCGCTCCGGCTGGAGGATGTGCGCTTCCCGCTCTGGTTCGTGACCACCTGCGACGGACCGCCCCACGGCATTTTCGTCGAGCGCGACAAGCTGGACAAGTATGGCCGCCCGCTGCTGGGGTGCACCCTGAAGCCGAAGCTCGGCCTCTCGGCCAAGAACTACGGCCGTGCCTGCTACGAGGCGCTTCGCGGCGGTCTCGACTTCACCAAGGATGACGAGAACATCAACTCACAGCCCTTCATGCGCTGGCGGGACCGTTTCCTCTATATCCAGGACGCCATCGACAAGGCCGAGGCGGAGACGGGCGAGAAGAAGGGCCACTACATGAATGTGACCGCGCCCAATGTGGAGGAGATGTACAAGCGCGCCGAGTACGCCAAGGAGCTGAACGCGCGGATCATCATGTCCGACTATCTCACCCTGGGTTGGGCGGCGCATTCGAGCCTTTCGAAATGGTGCCGCGACAACGGCATCCTGCTGCATGTGCACCGGGCCATGCATGCGGTGATCGACCGGCATCCGAAGCACGGCATCAATTTCCGCGTGCTCACCAAGCTGCTGCGCCTGCTCGGTGGCGACCATCTGCATTCGGGCACCGTGGTCGGCAAGCTCGAGGGCGACCGGGCCGCGACGCTCGGCTGGATCGACCAGATGCGCGAGCGCTACGTGAAGGAGGACCGCGAGCGCGGCATCTTCTTCGATCAGGACTGGGGCCAGATGCCGGGTCTATTCCCGGTCGCCTCGGGCGGCATCCATGTCTGGCACATGCCGGCCCTGGTCTCCATCTTCGGTGACGATGCCTGCCTGCAGTTCGGTGGCGGCACGCTCGGCCATCCCTGGGGCAATGCCGCCGGCGCGGCCGCAAACCGGGTGGCGCTCGAGGCATGCGTCCAGGCGCGCAATGAGGGGCGCGAGCTGGAGAAGGAAGGCAAGGACATCCTCACCAACGCCGCCAAGCACAGCCCCGAGCTGAAGGCGGCGATGGAGACCTGGAAGGAGATCAAGTTCGAGTTCGACACGGTGGACAAGCTCGACGTGGCCCACCGTTGATCGGTCGTCCGGTCCCGCCCATGCGGGGTGATGGCGGGGCCGGACGCGGCCGCTTCTGGAACGCGAACGACACTTGAAGAACCCAACAGCGATTTCGGGCCGGATCGACCTTCCGGTCTCACAGCGAGGACTGACCCATGAGTGACATTCAGGACTATGGCTCGCGCCTGTCGGATGCGAGCAGCCGCAAGCTCGGCACCTTCTCCTATCTGCCGGCGATGACGGACGAGGAGATCCGCAAGCAGATCCAGTACATCGTCGACAAGGGCTGGAACCCGGCCATCGAGCATGTGGAGCCGGAGCATGCGGGCGACACCTACTGGTACATGTGGAAGCTGCCCATGTTCGGCGAGACCGATGTGGACCGCATCCTGGCGGAGATCGAGGCCTGCAAGAAGGCCAATCCGGGCCATCATGTGCGCCTCATCGGCTATGACAATTATCGTCAGACCCAGGGCACGGCCATGCTGGTCTACCGGGCCGAGATTCCGGTCTGAGGCGGGGACGCTCCTGTTCACGGGGCCGCCCGGTGGCGTCCGGGCGGCCTCAGGGGCCCCGCGGGCCGGTTGCCGGAGATCAAGCGTTCTCCCCCAAGCAAGCATTTCATGAGAAGGCGGAGCGATGAACGAGACGCGTGACGGCGCGGCACTGGCCGCGGCGGCGGAGCAGTACCGCGTCGCGGCGGAGCCCTACTACCGGCCGGTTGGCGACGAGATCGCCCATTACGAGGCGGCCTACTCGGTGCGCATGCCCATGATGCTCAAGGGGCCGACCGGCTGCGGCAAGTCGCGCTTCGTCGAATATATGGCGTGGAAGCTCGGCCGGCCGCTCGTGACGGTGGCCTGCAACGAGGACATGACCGCCTCGGATCTCGTCGGGCGCTACTTGCTCGACAAGGACGGCACGCGCTGGCACGACGGGCCGCTCACTGTTGCCGCGCGCATCGGTGCCATCTGCTATCTCGACGAGGTGGTGGAGGCGCGCCAGGACACGACCGTGGTGATCCATCCCTTGACCGACCATCGGCGCCAATTGCCGCTCGACAAGAAGGGCGAGCTTCTCACCGCCCATCCCGACTTCCAGCTCGTGATCTCCTACAATCCGGGCTATCAGAGCCTGATGAAGGACCTTAAGCAGTCCACCAAGCAGCGCTTCGGGGCGCTCGATTTCGACTATCCGTCGCCGGAGATCGAGGCGGAGATCGTGACCGAGGAGGCGGGCGTTGCGCCCGAGGTCGCAACCCGCCTGGTGCAGATCGCCGAGCGCTCGCGCAACCTCAAGGGCCATGGCCTGGATGAGGGCATCTCCACCCGGCTTCTGGTCTATGCCGGCCAGCTCATCGCCAAGGGCATCGAGCCGGTGCCGGCCTGCCGCATGGCGCTGGTGCGCCCGCTGACGGACGACCCGGACATGCGCGACACCCTGGATGCCGCCGTCTCCACC
>JALUTE010000115.1 GCA_027058255.1 Methyloligella sp.
CAGTGATGTCGCGATGAGGCAGCGGACCTTTGGGAAGCGAAGGGTGGCTTCCCGTCACACGGACCTTCAGCTCGAAGCGCTCTGCCGGTTGAAGCCGCTCGGACGGTACCACCGTCAGCAGGTAGCGGCGCCGCTCTTGCCGTTGCAAGTGGAGCTGCGCACTTTGGGGTGGAACAGACTCGGCACGTAATTGGAGCTGCGGGAGATCGTCGCGCACTTCGACCGCGATTTCGAATCCCGCCAGCGGGTCGGGCACCTGCGACCGGTCGTCCAGATCCACAAAATTGGTTGAGACCGAAATCGGGTTGCGGCGTGCCCGACCCTGCAGTTCCCACAGGATGGGGATGATCGGACCATCAGCCAACCGCGGCTCCCATTGGATTCGGATCGGAACCGACTCGACTCCCTCGGGCCATTCAGGCTGCATCAGGTTGATGGTGGCGGTGAGGACCTGCACATCGCCCGGCGCCAACTCAAAACGTGTCGGCGAGATCTCCGTGCACTGGCAGGAACCGACGATCCGGTCGACGGCCAACAAACGCCGGCTGCGGTTCTGGACGCGGAAGGTCCACTGGAACTTGTCCTGCTCCCAGACCTCGCCGAAGTCCCGATCCTCCGGGGCCACCAGCAACGGCAGCGGGGCCGCATTCGTATGGGCGTTTTGGGGCGAGCTGGTCTGGCGAGTCAACCACGCCAGGCCGGCCGTCACCACCATGACAGCCGAGGCCGCTCCCAAAGCGATCGAGGCGGCTGGTAGAATCCGTGACGCGCTCATCTTCCCCCTTACCTCCGCAGCAGCAGGACAAACGAGGGGGGGATAAACTTGCGAATAGGTGGATTGAAAGCCATGCTACCGAGGCCGGCATCGGGCGTCAAAGGGAATCCGTAGAAAGATCGCTCGTACCACTCGACTGCCCGACTGCTCCGGTGTGCCACTATGGAAGCCTTCTGGTTGTCCAAAGATTGGGGTCCACCCCAAACAGCTGGTAGCTAACTACTGCGTCACGCGGGCGCGTGACGAGTAGTTCCCGGCTTCACAGAAGCCGGCTCCGTATTGCTCCCACGTGATGCAGCAACCGTAGGGTGCGTCGAGGCTGCCCCATCAAACGGTGCGTCAGCGCAAGCCCTCGAACCTACAATTGAACGTTTTGTTCGGCATGCCGCACGCGCTGTCGGCCGAGGACGCACCAAACATAGGGCTTGCTTGACAGCACCCTACCGCTTAACGTTGGCCCGGCTTCACAGAAACCGGCTCTGTTGCTTCACAGAAGCCGGCTCTGAGCGGCTACAATCAGAGAGACTAACCCGCTGGCCGGCCAAGAAGAGCAATTTCTCCGGAACTTTTCGGCCGCATGCCCGTCTATTCAGTCGGCCAGGTCATACGAGTGGAGCCGAGCGTAGGCGGCTCGCGCCGTCTGATTGCCTGTTGAACAGGTTGGCCACTGGCTGGAAACAGCCGACCGACGGACGCGGCATCCTTTTCCCTTTGCCCATTCTCGGGATCTTTGGAGGAGCACTCCGATGAACGCAACACGCCTGTCGATTTTCGTTCTGTCACTGGCGTTGGCGGCCACTGTAGGGGTTCGTGCTGATGAAGCCGACAAGCCCGCTCCCCGGCCCGCTTCGCCCCAGGCGGCCCCGAAGATTCAAGTGGCCATTCTTCTGGATACCAGCGGGAGCATGCAGGGGTTGATCAATCAGGC